>JAFUQL010000320.1 GCA_017472375.1 Oscillospiraceae bacterium
GCAGCGCTTCGGCGCGGCGGGCCGGTTCGGCCGCATCACCCAGATGGCGCAGCTGCTCCATCACGCGGTCCCACGCACCGGGGTCGGCGGGGTCGGGCAGGTCGGCGGGCAGGCAGCCGTCCTGCAGCAGCAGGTACATCCCTGCGGCCAGCAGCCATTCCCGGCTTTGGGGCAGGCGGTCGGCGTTCACGCCCAGCCAGCAGGCGGCATCGGAGCCGGTATCAGCCAGCTCGGCCACAGCGGCACGGCATTCGCCGCCCTGCTCCAGGGTCAGGATGGCCAGCGCCGCCCGGTCCATGGGGTCGGTGGGGCCGAGGGCCAGCGCGCTCTCGTACTGGCCGCCCAGCAGAAACTGGGTGGCGGCCATTTCCCGCAGGTCGCGGCCGGGCTTGCCCTCCAGCCACAGGGCGGCGTAGAGGGTGTGCGCCTCGGGAATGTGGGCAAAGGGTGCGGCGATGCGGGTGGCGGCTGCGGCGCACAGGTCGTGCATCTGGCCCTCATCGGCGGCGCGCAGCCGCTCGGCCAGAAGCTGTACCTCAGTGCCGAAGGCGGCGTCCTCCACCTTCAGTGCCAGTTCCATGGCCTCCTGTGCGGTGAGCAGATGGGGCTCTGCCTCGGCAAAGGGGGCGCACAGCACCTCGATGGGATCCCGCCAGGGTTCACGCCATGCCCGGATCTCGCTGACAGGCAGGTACAGCACCTGCTCGCCCTGAACGATGCCCAGGTCCTCGGCGGTCACCTCGGCGATGGTGCCGGTCTGCCACTCGCCCAGTGCATACAGGCAGACGGAGTCATGCAGGGAAAGGCCCTTCAGATAACGGGCCAGGCGGTCGGTCGGATTCATATGCAAATACCTCGTGCCTGAGATCAGGCGATGTTGGAGTAACGTTGGCCGCCGCGGCAAAAAATAGAGAAGCGGTTACAGGCAAGGCCGGGCGGCCGATCCATTCTTTTATTATACCGTCATAGCGATGTAAAAGAAAGTCTGCCCATGCAGATTCTTGCGCACGGACGGAAAACTTGTTCCCGGCCGGCGAATGTGATATGATGATACCTTAAACCCGGGGGGAAAGGAGGCGTACACCGTGAAAAAACACAGAAAAAAGGCCCCGCCGCTGGCAGGTCTGGCCGGCTTCGGCGAAGCCGTGCTGGGCTGGTTGGTGGTGGTGCTGTTCTGGTTTTTGGCGGGGCTGAACCTGACCCGCACGGCGCTGTTCTGGCTGGTCGATCCCTTTGCCGGCAAGGAGAAGGTGTTCTTTGGGCAGGACATGGTCTGGCCGGCGCTGCTGTTCGCCGCCGCATGGGTGGTGGGTGTGGCGGCAGCCCGGCCCGGCGGGGCGCACCGCAGCCGGGGCCATGGCCTGACCGGTTGGGTGTTTGCGCTGGGCGTGCTGTGGCTGGCGGTGGTCGGCGGAGACCTGCGGGCGGATGCGGCCAGCATGAGCGAGGCGGCCGCCCAGTGGATCGCAGGGGACTTCAGCGCCTTTGAGGAGGGCGGTTACCTGTACCGCTTCCCATATCAGCTCGGGTACGGGCTGCTGCTGGAGGGCATCTACCGCATCTTCGGCACCGACGCCCTGTGGGCGGTGCAGGGGATGAACCTGGTCTGTGTGGCCCTGTCCTTCTGGATGCTGTGGCGGCTGGCAGAGCTGCTGCTGCCCGCGGACACAAAGGGCGGTGCGG
The DNA here is from genome assembly GCA_017472375.1 of Oscillospiraceae bacterium. Classification (GTDB taxonomy): domain Bacteria; phylum Bacillota; class Clostridia; order Oscillospirales; family Ruminococcaceae; genus SFJ001. The sequence goes on from JAFUQL010000320.1 coordinate 1,684, forward strand.
CCACCCGGGTGCTGCTGTTCGGCGCAGTGAACGCGGTGCTGTATGCCACTTTCGCCTACGGCAACCTTCCGGGTATGGCGCTGGGATTATCGGCGCTGTACTGCCAGCTTCGGTGGCAGCGGGGCGGGCACTGGGGCTGGATGGCCCTGAGTGCCGGGTGCATCGGGTTTTCCATCTGGTTCAAGACCTTCGGGCTGATCTTCCTCATTGCCCAGTGCATCCTGCTGGTGCTGGCGGCCATGCGCCGGGGCAGCCTGCGGCCGTTGGCCGGGGCATTGGCTGTGCTGGTGCTGTGGCAGGGGGTGGATGCCGGCGGCAAGGCATTTATGGAGCGGCGGCTGGGCTATGAGATGAACGAGGGCGGCCCCATGCTGCTGACCATCGCCATGGGGATGCAGACCACCGGCGACAACAGTATGGCCGAGGGCTGGTTCAACGGCTACAACCACCGGGTGTACCGGGAGGCCGGCTGGGATGAGGCGGCCGCCAGCGAGCAGGCCAAAGCAGACATCGCCGCCCGGCTGGCGGAGTTTGCCGCCGATAAAAAGATGACCGCCCGCTTTTACTGGAACAAGACCGCCAGCCAGTGGGCTGAGCCGACCTATCAGTGCCTGTGGCTGAGCATGCCCATCTCCAAGCTGTGGCAGGGCGAGGCACTGACCCCCAAGGAGAAGTTCGTGTTTCAGGGCCCGGTGGACGGCTTTCTCGAGAGCTGGATGGACCTGTACCAGTCCATGGTATGGCTGATGGCGGCGGTGTATGTCACCGCACGCCGACGCCACCTGAACGCGGAGCGGCTGACCCCCGCACTGGTGATCCTGGGCGGGTTCCTGTTCCAGCTCCTGTGGGAGGCCAAGAGCCAGTACACACTGCCCTATTTTCTGCTGGCGGTGCCCTATGCCTCGGCAGGGGTACAGCGGGCGGCGAACTGGATCGCAGCCAAAAAAGCCAGGAAACGCTGAACAGACGATGTGAATGGACTGTAAAAAGAACGCGGAATGTTTTATAATCAAACCAGCGAACACCGTTTGTTTTGGATCGGGACCCTTCCATGGCAAATTCCCGAAACGAACGTCTGGAATGAGGAGGACGGGAATGAAAACGACGATGCATTGGAGCGGGCGGCTGGAGCGATTAGCGGTAACGGCGCTGGGCTGGATGGTGACGGTCCTGCTGTGGGCGCTGGCCCTGCTGAATCTGCTGCGAACGGCCTACTTTCAGCTCGAAGACCCTTACATTGCCTGGGAGACCGTGTTTTATAAGGCGGATCCGGTCTGGCCGGCACTGCTGTTCACGGGGGCTCTGGTGCTCGTGGTGACCTTGTGGAAAAGAAGCGGTATTGGAGCTCGGATCCCCGCACCCCGGCGGTGGATCGCGGTGGCTGCTGCCCTGGCCGCTCTGGGCGGTGTCGTGTGGATGCAGGTGAGCGGGCAGGTGCAGCGGCACGATTCGGAAATGCTCATCCAGGCTGCACAGCACTGGATGCAGGGGGACTTCAGCGATTTTGCTGAGGGAGGATATCTGTTCTGCTTCCCGTATCAATTGGGATATGCACTGTTTCTGGAGGGGATCTTCCGCC
>JAFUQL010000321.1 GCA_017472375.1 Oscillospiraceae bacterium
CTGGCTGGAGACCTTCTTCACCTTGTTGATGGTCTCCACCATGTGCACGGGGATGCGGATGGTGCGGGCCTGGTCCGCGATGGCGCGGGTGATGGCCTGACGGATCCACCAGGTGGCGTAGGTGGAGAACTTGAAGCCCTTGGTGTAGTCGAACTTGTCCACCGCTTTGATCAGGCCCAGATTGCCCTCCTGGATCAGATCCAGGAACTGCATGCCGCGGCCCACATAGCGCTTGGCGATGGAGACCACCAGGCGCAGGTTGGCCTCGCTCAGGCGCTGCTTGGCGCGCTCGCCCTTGGGGCCGCCCTCCTGGATGTCCTTGGCCAGCTGGATCTCCTCCTCGCTGGTCAGCAGAGGCACACGGCCGATCTCCTTCAGGTAGACCTTCACGGGGTCATCGATGGCCACGCCCTCGGCGGAAAGGCTGCTCTCGAACTGCTCCACGCTCTCCTCGGTCAAAGCGAAGTGCTCACCCTCGGTATCGGGCTCGTCCACCACTTCGATGCCGTTGCGCTCCAGTGTCTCGTACAGCTTGTCCATCTGCTCAACGTCAAAGCCGCTCTCCTCGATGGCATCGGTCAGCTCCTTGCTGGTCAGCTTGCCGTTGCGCTTGCCGGTCTCCAGCAGTTCGCGCAGCACATTCTTCTTTTCTGCCATATGTCTCTCTCCTGTTCTTTTTGCGTCCGGGCCGCCCTGCGGCCCATTTCCCACGATTGCCTTTCTATGTTTCAGCGCCGCTTCCACCACAGCCACGGGGATGTGGGGCTCCGGCGAATCCTCTATGATCTGCAGCACCCGCGCCTGGCGGCGGGCCCACGATTCCTTGTCCATGCCCTTCCCTATTCTCCCGCGCCCTTTTTGCGGCGCAGGCTCTCAAGATATGCATCCAGTTCCTCGGGGGTCATCCTGCCCGCCTGCCGGCTCTTGGGCAGGCTGCGCTCCATCCGGTCCACATACAGCTCCACGTCCTCATCGCTGAGGGGCACGTCGTAGTTGCGTGCCAGAAGCTGGCTCAGGGTGGCGATGTCCTGCTCGCTGAGCAGGCTGCTCAGCACGCCCAGCTCCGGGGTCACGCCCCGCGCCTGGCAGGAACAGATGGCCTCATAGGCGTTGCGCATATCCTCCATCAGGAAGCCTGACGGCTGGATCCGCTGCTTCACCCGGGGCACCAGCTCCGGCCGCTTGAGCAGAGCGCACACAAGCTGCTGCTCGGCGTTGGCTACACCCAGCGCCTCGCTGCCGCCCATCGTATAGGGCAGCTTGATCTGCTCGGCCACACCCTGATGCATCAGCTGCTGCTGGCGTTCCCGCCGGGCCTTGCGCTCCGCCTGGGCCACCGCACTCTTGAGCTGGGCCTCGATGGCCGGCCGGGAGACCCCGGTCTCCTCAGCCAGGCGGCCTGCATACACATCCCGTTCGGTGGGGGTGATGCGCCCCGCCAAAAGCTGAATGGCCTCCTTGATGTAGTCCAGCCGGCCTGCAGGTGTCGCCACATCGTGTTTTTCCCGTATGCGGGCCAGTTTATACTCAATGGCGTTGCTGGTGCCGTTCAGCAGGGCCTCGAAGCGCTCTTTGCCGAACCGCTTGATGAACTCGTCCGGGTCTTTCGCCCCCGGAAGGTTCAGCACGCTCACCCGGATGGGGCTTTGGCTGAACAGCTCCAGACTGCGGGCGGTGGCCTTTCGGCCGGCCTCGTCCGAGTCGTAGCAGAGCACCACCTCGTCGGCATAGTCGGTGAGCAGCTTCACCTGCTCGGCGGTCAGGGCCGTGCCGCAGGCCGCCACAGCGGTGTCAAAGCCCGCCTGATGCAGGCTGATCACGTCCATGTAGCCCTCGCACAGGATGTACCGGCGGGACTTGCTCTTTTTGGCGATGCTCAGCGCGAACATGGCCTTGCTCTTTTTGTAGACCATGGTCTCGGGGGTGTTGACGTATTTGGGCTTTTCATCCCCCATCACACGCCCGCCGAAAGCGATGATGTTGCCCCGCAGGTCAAAGATGGGGGTCATCACCCGATTGCGGAAGGTATCGAACAGGTTGCCCTTGGCGCTGCGTCGGATCACGCCCGCCTCCAGCAGCTCCACGTCCTCGTAGCCCAGCCGCCGCAGGTGATCCCGCAGCGCACTGAAGCTGTCCGGCGCGTAGCCCAGCCCAAACCGGCGGATGGTGCTGTCCGACAGGCCGCGCCCCCGCCAGTAGGCCAGCGCCCTGCGGCCCTCCGGGGTGGGGGCCGCCATCTGGCTGTAGAAGAACCGGGCAGAATCCCGATTCACGTTCAGCACCCGGCTACGCATCCGGCCGGCCTTGTCGTCCTCCTCGGGCATGGGCATCCCCGCCCGGGCGGCAAGGCTCTTGACCGCTTCCACATAGTCCAGGTTGCTGATCTTCTTTTCAAAGGTGATGGCGTCGCCGCCGACGCCGCAGCCAAAGCAGTAAAAGCTCTGGTTTTCGGGGTAGACCACAAAGGAGGGGGTCTTTTCGTTGTGGAAGGGACACAGGCCCGTATGGGTGCGGCCCCGGTGGCGAAGCTGCACATAGCTGCCCACCAGATCCACGATGTCGGTGCGGCGCACCACTTCCTGAATGTATTCCTGCGGGATCATGCCCTTCCCCTCCTTTCGCGGCCCGTCAAAGGGTCAAAGCACATGCCACTTGCGGGGCACGAACATCTCCTCAAAGGTGCGGGTGGCATACTCATCGCTCATGCCGCTGATGTAGTCGGCCACCGCCCGCTCCACGCCGTCCTGCCACGCCAGCTCCATATAGAAGGTGGGCATCCGGCTGGGGTCCTCACACAGGCAGCGGTAGATGGCTTCCACCATCCCGTCCACCTTCTGCTCCTCTTTTTTGGCCACCTCGTCCACATACACCGTGCTGTACATGAAGCCCTTCAGCTCCTCGTAGGCCTGCTGCACCGGCGTACTGAAGGCCACGTCCATCTGGCTGGTGGCCACGAGGTCGGCGATCATGGTGGTGATGCGCTGGGATTTGGTGCTGCCCAGCGTTTCCACCGCATAGCGGGGAAGCTGCTCCAGGCGAAGCACGCCGGCGGTCACAGCATCCTCGATGTCGTGGTTGATGAAGGCGATGTGGTCGGCGTACCGCACCACGCGGCCCTCCATGGTGGCGGCCCACACGCCCCTGGTGTGGGTCACGATGCCGTTGCGCACCTCCCAGGTCAGGTTCAGACCCTGGCCGTCCTTTTCCAGCTTGTCCACCACCCGCAGGCTCTGGCGGTAGTGGGCAAAGCCGCCCGGTGCAAGCCGGTCCAGCGCCCGCTCGCCCGCATGGCCAAAGGGGGTATGCCCCAGGTCGTGCCCCAGGGCGATGGCCTCGGTCAGGTCCTCGTTCAGCCGCAGCGCCCGGGCGATGGTTCGGGCGATCTGGCTCACCTCCAGCGTGTGGGTGAGCCGGGTGCGGTAGTGGTCGCCCTCCGGCGACAGAAAGACCTGTGTCTTTTGCTTCAAGCGGCGAAACGCCTTGCTGTGGATGATCCGGTCCCGGTCCCGCTGGTACTCGGTGCGCAGCGGACAGGGCTCCTCGGGGCGCATCCGGCCGCGGGTCGCGCTGCTTCGGGCCGCGCGCTCGCTGAGAAAGCCGTCTTCGATGCGCAGGGTCTGCTCCCGGACGTCCATGGACCTTCCCCTCCCTTCAACAGGCGATTCGTGCTCTAATTATATATACGACAAAGGAAGGCAAAACCCTTTTTCTTTTTTCGAAAAATTTTCAAAAAATTTTGGTTTTGCCCTTTGTGGGCTGTCTTTTCGGAAAATATTTTCCAAAACAAGCCCGTTCGATGTCCTCTTCCCCGTCAGAAGGCGGTATAGAAGCCCTCGCTCACCTCAGCCTGTGCATCGCCGCGGCTCCATTCCTGCAGCTTGGGTAGGATGGGCGCTTCGTCGCCCTGGGGCAGCACGCAGCTCAGGGTGACCCGGTCGGTGAACACCGGCTCTTCCATGCGGGCGCCGGCCTCCTTCAGCAGAAGGTCCACCCGCTCGTACAGCGGATACTCCACCGTGACCGTGAGCCGCACACACACCCGCATCACGCCGCTGGGGGCATTCTCCAGCGCCATCTTGGCGGCCTGACTGTAGGCGCGCACCAGACCGCCGGTGCCCAGCAGGATGCCGCCGAAGTACCGGGTGACAACCACCACGCAGTCAGTCAGACCGGCGTGGCGGATGGCGTCCAGCACTGGCATACCGGCGGTCTTGGCAGGCTCGCCGTCGTCAGAGTAGCGGGTGCGGTTGCCCTCCCGCAGCACATAGGCGTACACGTTGTGGCGGGCGGTGCGGTTCTCGGCACGCACGCGGTTCAGCACCGCGAGGGCCTTTTCCTCGGTGTCGGCAAACTCGGCCACCGCGATGAACCGGCTGCGCTTTTCCTCATATTCGGCCAGACCCTGGCCCTGCAAGGTGCGGTAATCCTCCATGGGGCTTCCTCCTTCGCGGGGTAGTTCTTACAGAAAAAAGGCGGTTTGCACATCGGCAAACCGCCTGGGGTAGGCACATTCTTACTTACGACCGAAACGACGGTTGAAGCGATCAACGCGGCCACCGGTATCGACCAGCTTCTGCTTGCCGGTGTAGAAGGGATGGCACAGGTTGCAGACTTCGACGCGGATCTCAGGACGAGTGGAACGGGTCTCGATCACGTTGCCGCAGGCACAGGTGATCTTGCAGTCAACATACTTGGGATGGATGCCCTGCTTCATGGTTTCATTCACCTCTTTCTGGTATATGATTTCGTGGGGCCATGCTCGATACATGCGCCCAATCACAACCTTCAATATCAGCCACCAGCGCGGTTCATACGCCCGCGGAGCAGCCTTGGGAACGATTGCCTGAAAATTATATCACGCCATACATCCCTTGTCAACGAGTTTTTGCCCCTGAAAAGCAGATTTTTTTGCCTTTTTATGCAATGGCGAACCCGCCGGGCTCCCAGCTCCAGCTTCCGTCCTCCGCGCGCTGGGCGGTGCAGTCGTTGAGCATGATCGCCCCGAGCCCGCTGCGCCATTTCTCGGCGCGGAACATGAGCCGGTCGGCAAAGCTGTTCACCGTCTCCGCCGGGACGATCTCAAAGTAGACGCCGTCCTCCCAGTACAGCTCCTTCTCGTTGATGTAGCCCGCGTCCGCCAGCTCCTGCCAGCTGCCGCTCAGGGCTTCCAGCCCGTGGAGCTCCGCGAAGCGCCAGATCACACCGCCCCTTTCAGCCACATTCAGCGAGCGAAGCTGCCCGTCCGCGCCGGTGATGAGCAGGCTCTCCGGCAGATAAATGCCCGCCCGCACCGCCTCGTGGTTCAGGGCATCGTCATCCCGCCACAGGAACTCCAGCACGTCCAGCAGCAGACCGCACACATCGTCCGCGTTCTCGGTCCGGGCCCGCAGCTCCTGCACCCGGGAGAACTGCGCCGGGTAGGTCGCCATCACATCGCCGTCGGTGATGACCTCCACCAGCATCCCGTCCCGCAGGTCGGCGGCGGTGGCCGCCTCGCCGTCCACGAACACCGGCTTATCCCCCACGGTCATGCGGTACAGCTCCGGGTAGTCTCCCTGCCCCGCCAGCATCAGGCTGCCCTCCTC
>JAFUQL010000322.1 GCA_017472375.1 Oscillospiraceae bacterium
GATTGCGCCTCCACAGAAACCTTATAAGGAAACCGCAACCCCCCATTTATCGAGCGGTTGTGATCCGTGAACATACCTCCCTCTGTCATTTTGACGGAGGGAGGTTTTTATATCCTGGATCACCCCAAAAGGCAAAAGGGAGACGTTTATTTGCATCGCCGCCCCTCACCGGTCGGCGCGGGCCAGGCGCATCACCGCCACGGTCACATCGTCCCGCCGGCGGCCCGGCAGGGCGCGGCGCACCGCACCGTCCGCCAGGATGTCCGCGATCTCCTGGGGGCTGTTGCCTGCTGCGGCGCACAGGGCCAGCTGCTGCTCGGCCCAGTCGGTGCCGTCGGCCACTGCGCCGTCGCTCACCAGCACGGCCAGGTCGTCCGCAGCCAGGTTCAGCCGCTGTTCCCGCCCGTTCACCTGCCCCAGGATGCCCACCGGCAGTCCCGGGCCCTCCGCCAGCCGCACCGTGCCCCGCTGCACCAGCAGGGTGGGCGCGGCCCCGGCCTTGTACAGCCGCACCCGCCCGGTGTACAGGTCCACCGTCAGCAGGTCCAGCGCCGCGCCTCCCTCCTCGTCGCTCTTGAGGCTCAGGGCCACGTTCACCAGGCGGGCGGCGGTCTCCCCCGCAAAGCCGGTGCGCACCAGCCGGGCGGTCAGGTTGGCGGCCAGCGCGCCGTCCACCGCTGCCGGGCTGCCGGTGCCCATGCCGTCGCACAGCAGCATATGCCCGCGCCCGTATCCGTCGCAGAACTGCTGCACCGCATCCCCGCTGATCTCCCCCTGCCCGGGCCGCTGCGCCAGGCCGAACTCCGGGCAGTACAGGCCCTTTTCCCCAAAGGTCAGGGTGGTCACGGTGCGGCAGTGCTGCACCCGGGGCGGGTCCAGCGGGCGGCGGCACAGCCGGGCCACTTCCTGCCGCAGCTCCTCCAGCTCCGCCGGCTCAAAGGCGGTGCGCTCCACCGTGGCCACAGCCCGCAGCCGGCCCAGGGCATCCACCTGCACGCTGCACTCCAGCGGCTCCAGCCCCAGCCCGGCAAACAGCCCCGCCAGCCGCCGGCTTTTGGCCGGGTCGGCGCTGCCGCCCTCGCTCAGCTCCTCGGCCATGCGGGCCAGCGCCCCGGCCATGGCGCTGTACTGCTCGGTGAGGGCCGTGCGCAGGGCCTGGCCCCGCAGGCGGGCCTCCCGGCGGCCGCACAGCACCGCGTAGCCCTGCCCCGCACAGCCGCACAGCTCCATGGGGCGGCAGCAGCCTGCCAGCTGCCCGGGAAGCTGTTCCACCGCCACCCGGCCCTGCCGCTCCAGCGGCTCCCGCAGGGCGAACAGCCCCTCCATGGTGCGGTCGTAGCCCTTCACCCAGCAGAGCTCCCGCTGCTCGCAGCGGCTGCACAGCTCCCGGGCCACATGGTCAGCCACATAGTTGAAGTTCTCCCCCCGGGGCGGCAGGCGGCGGCTCACCTCCTCCACCGTCTCGGCCACGTCCGCCAGCGCGTCCGCCACAGCGGTCAGGCGGCCGCCCGCCCCCACCAGCGCCGCGTGCTCCCCCGCCC
>JAFUQL010000323.1 GCA_017472375.1 Oscillospiraceae bacterium
CCTGACTGCCCAGGAACACCCGGTTGCCGCACTCCGCCAGAATGGCCTCGGCGTCATCCCCGTAGACGCTGCGGAACAGCGCCAGATTCTGGCCCACAATGAACAGCCGCAGGTTGCGGCCCCGGCTCATGGCGGCCATGGTAGGCAGCTTCTGCAGCCGGGGCATGTTGCAGGTCTCCTCCAGCACCAGGTTGAACCGGCGTTCCAGCCGACCGCCCCGCTCCTCGGCCAGTGCAGTCAGGGTCATGTACACCGACTCCACGATGTACTGGGCCAGCGCGTTGCTGCTGGCGTCCTGATCGCTCAGCATCAGGTACAGGATGGTCTTTCGGTCGGCCAGTTCCTCCAGTTCGAAGCTGCTGGCAGACATCATCTCCCGCATGGAGGACTGCTGCACAAAGCCCAGCAGCATGCTGCAGGCGGTACTGCACACGCAGCTCAGGGTGCGCTCTGCGTCGGAGGGCATACCGCGCAGAAGGTCGGCGGCCAGCGGATCCAGCTTCTCCACGTATTTCATGTCCGCCAGCCACTGCTTGGTGCAGCCCATGCTGCACATCTGGTACAGCTCGCCCAGATGGCACTGGGCGGCCGTCCGGTGCATCATCACCAGCGCCATGCCCAGCATCAGGCCGCGGGCGGTCTCGGGCCAGTAGGCGTCCTTGCAGTTGGCCGCCTGCTCCGCGCTCAGGTAGTACACAAGGCTGTTCAAAAGCTGCACCGCCCGGTCGCGCTGGCCATTCTGATACAGCTTGCGGGCCTGTGCCAGAGGGTTGAACCGCTCGCCCACCCGGAAATTGCGCAGGTCCAGCACCAGCACCCGGTAGCCCCGTGCCTGCGCGGCGGCGGCGGTACACTGGTAAGGCTCGCCCTTGGGGCAGGTCACCAGCAGGCTCTCACCCGCGTGGAGCAGGCTGAGTACGGCAGGCAGCACGTACTTCTGGCTCTTGCCGGTGCCGGTGGTGCCCAGGATCAGGCTGTGGGCTTCGCCGCCGTCCACCCACAGGCTGTTGCCCTCCCGCACCAGCGGCAGACCGCCCACAGCAGCGCTACCGGAGGCCTTCAAAAGCTGCTCCTGCGCGCCCTTGCGGATCTGGCTCACCTCCGCAAAGGCGGGGGTGGAGTGGTCAATGTATTGGTCGTAGCTGCGTTTCATACACTCCTCCTTTGCCTGGCGTTGGTCATTCCTCAAGGACACTGCGCAGGCAGCGCTCCACATGGGGGCGGTCCAGCACCACGTCGTCCAAAAGCTGGGCACACAGGCACAGCTCCCGGGCCAGCCGCTGGCACAGAGTCTCACTGCGCTTCAGGTCGTCCAGCGTTTCCTCCAGCAGGGCGCGGGCATCCCCGGTCAGGCCGACGGCCTGGCGGTCCAGCAGGTCGGTCAGCCGCTTCATGGCCTGCACCCGGCCGCCGTTGTCCAGCTGGATCGGCACAAGGTGGGTCAGCTGCTTCAGGTAAAACAGCAGCGGCGTGTGTTCGTCCAGCGGCGCGGTAATGATCCACAGGATCTGGGGCTGATCGAGGATGTACTCGGCTACGGCCCGGATGTACTCCGGGCCGGCGGGCTCGAACAGCACCGTTTTCGGGGAGTCCTCGGGGGGAGTCTCCGGGTTTGACACCTCCAGCACCAGAATGCCCTGCCAGCGGTTCGCGAACTGCTCGGCGGCGGCACGGCGCAGAGCCCGGTCCAGCTGCCGCAGCCCCGTCTCCTCCTGAAAGCTCAGCCGCCAGCGCATCTGCGCCTCGCGGTGCGGGATGCGCCCCGAGGCTGCCATGCGGCGGGCCAGATCGGCGGTCAGGTCGCTCAGGTCGGGGGCGGCGGACTCGTAGCCGGCGTACAGCACCGGCAGAGTCACCCCGTCAAAGGCGGCGGTCTTTTCCGCCACCCGCACGATGTGCCCTGCCAGCGACCGGGCCGGTCCCTTGCAGGTCACAAGGCACTGCCCGTACAGATCCAGATTGATTGCCATCAGGGCACCTCCATTCGTTCGCTCGGCTTGCCCAGTGCCCCGGCCTTTTGCCGGGGCTGTTCCTTCTCCAGGGGACGACGCCGCGTTGCTCCACCGGTCAGCCGGCCGTGCCTCCCGGCAACGGACCCCGCCGTCCCCGCCCTCCTTTACATTAAGGAGGCGCCCGGGTGATGTTCCCCCTCTCCTTCATGAACGCATCCCTCCTTCAGCTCATGGGTGTTCTGCGGCGGGCCCTGTCCTTCCGGGGCAATGGTCGGTCAGGTCCGCGCAGCCGGTCGTTCGGCTTTCGCCTTTGCGCATCGCTTTAATCGCAGCGGCGGTGAAATTGTCGGCCCGGTTTTTTTAAATAAAACAAGAGCCCCAGCGGCTGTGCTGCCGTCGGGGCTCTTGTTTTATTTAACGAATTTACGTTATTTTATTACTTCTTGGGGACCAGGACTTCCTTGCCGCCCATGTAGGGACGCAGCACCTCGGGGATGGACACGGTGCCGTCCTCATGCAGGTTGTTCTCCAGGAAGGCGATCAGCATACGGGGAGGAGCCACACAGGTGTTGTTCAGGGTGTGGGCCAGGTAGTTCTTGCCGTCGGCACCCTTGATGCGGATGCGCAGGCGGCGGGCCTGGGCGTCGCCCAGGTTGGAGCAGCTGCACACCTCGAAGAACTTCTGCTGACGGGGGCTCCAGGCCTCGATGTCGCAGCTCTTGACCTTCAGGTCGGCCAGGTCACCGGAGCAGCACTCCAGCTGACGGACGGGGATGTCCAGGCTGCGGAACAGCTCCACGCTGTTCTGCCACAGCTTCTCGTACCAGAACATGCTGTCCTCGGGCTTGCAGACCACGATCATCTCCTGCTTCTCAAACTGATGGATGCGGTAGACGCCGCGCTCCTCGATGCCGTGGGCGCCC
>JAFUQL010000324.1 GCA_017472375.1 Oscillospiraceae bacterium
CCTGCTGGGGCGCGGCGCCCTCAGCGGCGGCTGCGGCAGCCTGAGCCGCGCGGTGACGGCGGCGGCGGCGCTTGGCACTGGCGGACAGGCCCTCGGTCTTGCCGCCCTCGGGGGCGGCCTGCTTCTGCTTTTCTTCCACGATGGGTTCCTCGCTTTTCGGTTTTGCGGGTTTGGCGGCTGCCGCAGAGGTCTGCTGGCCCCGGGCGGCCGTCTCGGTCTTTTCGGCGGGCACCCGGCGCAGGCGCACCGGGGGCTCGGGCTGGGCAGGGGCATCGGCGCCCTCCGCCCAGGGGTGGATCTCCACCAGAGGGATCTTTTTGCGGTTCAGCTTCTCGATGCCGGCCAGGTACTCGGCTTCGTCCGGGCAGCAGAAGCTGATGGCAACGCCGCTGCGGCCGGCGCGGGCGGTGCGGCCGATGCGGTGCACATAGGTCTCGGGCACCTCGGGCAGATCGAAGTTGATCACATGACTCAGTTCATTGATGTCGATGCCCCGGGCCGCGATGTCGGTGGCCACCAGCACCCGGGTGCTGCCGGCCTTAAAGCCCTCCAGGGCTGCCACGCGGGCGTTCTGGCTCTTGTTGCCGTGGATGGCTGCGGCGGTGACGCCCGCCTTGTTCAGTTCCCGGGCGATGCGGTCAGCGCCGTGCTTGGTGCGGCTGAACACCAGTGCGCTGTGGATGCCCTCCTCGGTGAGCAGCCATGCCAGCAGGCGGCGCTTGTCCGCCTTGGCCACCCGGTACAGGTACTGGTCGATCTTATCCACAGTGCTGGAGGGCGGGTCCACCTTCACGGTGACCGGCCGGTTCAGGAAGCTGTCGGCCAGCTGCTCGATCTCGGTGGGCATGGTGGCGCTGAACATCAGGTTCTGGCGCTGGCGGGGCAGCCTGGCAATGACCTTTTTCACATCGTGGATGAAGCCCATGTCCAGCATTCGGTCGGCCTCGTCCAGCACAAAGATCTCCAGCGCGCTCAGGTCGCACAGCCCCTGCCCGATCAGGTCGTTCAGACGGCCGGGGCAGGCCACCAGCACGTCCACGCCCCGCTGCAGGGCCGCCGCCTGGGGCGCCTGGCCCACACCGCCGAACACCACCGTGTGGCTGATGGAGGTGTACTTGCCCAGTGCGGCGAAGCTCTCGCCGATCTGCAAAGCCAGCTCGCGGGTGGGGGTCAGCACAAGGGCCCGCACCTTGCGGTGGTTGGGCCGCCTGGCCGCCAGAAGCTGCAGCATGGGCAGGGCAAAGGCCGCCGTCTTGCCGGTACCGGTCTGGGCGCAGCCCAGCAGGTCGTGGCCGGCCAGCACCGGGGGAATGGCCTTGGCCTGGATGGGATAGGGGACGTCGTAGCCCTGCTCCTGCACGGCCCGCAGCAGCGGGCGGGTAAGGGAAAGTTCACTGAAATTCATAGATGCTCTTGCTCATTCCTGCGGGGCGCTCCCCGCCGTTGTTGGCGGGCCCGTGTGCGCCGCTTTGGCATACACAAGCCCAGTTTAGTATAGCACAAGACCGCTCCCTGCGCCAAGGGGTGCCCTGTGGCGCAGGGAGCGGTTTTTTGCTGCATTGTTCCGGCCTTTCTGCCGGTTTTGGGGCCTTTATCCGCGGATGCGGCGCGCCTCCAGATAGTAGCGCTTCTCCTCGGCATGGCCCATGCTGAAGGTCTTGCGGGGCAGCACGCCGCCCAGCACCACACCCTTCAGGATGTCGTCCTTGGCGAAGGGGGGCATGATGAGGGCCACGGCATCCTCGCCAGCCATGCTGCGGGCGGTCTCATCGCCATGGACGTAGTCCACCCGGGCGCCCGCCTCCTCCCGCAGGAACCACTGCACGAAGTCCTCAGCGGTGCCTACGGCCAGGGGCTCGGCGGGGGTGGCAAAGGAGAAGGTCATCTCATGGGTGGAGCCGTCCACCACCATAAAGTGCTGCTGGCCCTCGGCGGTGCCGCGGGTCATGCCCAGGTGGCGGGTCTGGGCGTAGCGGGTCAGGCCCGCCTGCACCTGCTTGCCGTTCACCCCGAACAGCACCCGGTGGATGGGCTCGATCTGGATGGCGGCGCTGTGCAGGTTGCACACCTCCACCAGACAGAACCGGGCGGGGTGCTCCTTGCGGGCGTCGGGGGACAGGGTGGGCTTCAGCTCCTCCCAGTAGGCCTTGGCGGTGGCAAGGCTGTGGTTGCCGTCGCCCACCGCCAGGGTGATGGGGGGCTGGCCCGCCGCCTTGGGATAGGCCGCATCAAAGGCATCCTGTGCGCCCAGCGCCTCGATGGCGTCGCTCAGGGTCTGGCACAGGTCGGCATCCTCCACGGCCCAGCCGCGGATGGAGCCGCCTCCCAGCATCAGCTGACCCTCATACAGCAGGGGCAGTTTGCCGTTGTCCCGCTCGTAGGCCAGCCCGCTGAGGATGCGGTCCTCGGGGTCGCTCATCAGCATCATCACATGGGGCAGCTCCAGGCCGGCGCCGCGGCGCACCGCCAGGCGGGGCGGGATGCGCTCCACCACTGTGTTCTCGGTGGGGCGGATGGCCGGACGGCTGCCGGGGGTGTAGCTGTACTTCTCCAGATCCACCATGCCCACAAGGCCCTGCCGCACAAGGCCCTCCTCGGTGGTGCGCTCCACATACACGAAGCCCTCCACGGTGCGGTCCAGCACAGTGCCGTCGTACTCTTCCATGGCCGCCTGGATGCGGCGGATGCGCTCCTGCTCATCCGCCCCGCCCAGAAAGATCTCGGGCAGCACCAGATGCAGGGCGCTGGGCCGGCCCTCCACCAGGGCGGCGGCGCGCCGCCAGTACTCGGGCTGGCTGGTGAACTGATCGCAGGCCAGGCAGGCCCACTGGCTCAGGGGAATGCCCGCCGCGGGCAGCAGGATGCGGGCGGGGCGAAAACAGTTGGACATGGGCGATCCCTCCATCGGTGTCACACTTTACGTTTTATAAAAAGCTCACTCCAAAGAAATCCAAAGAAAACTGAATGGCTCTGTGCCGCTTATCGGTCGATCTCGGCCCAGTCGCCGTTTCGCACCAGCAGGGCGGCATCGCCCACAGCGCCGCGCACGGCCTCCAGCAGGGCGGCGGTCTCCTCGGTCTGCTCCGCAGGCAGCTCCACAAGGATGCGCTCGGCCTGCAGCCCGCTCAGCGGGCCGCCCAGAACGGCGGGGCTCTCCTGTGCGGCGGTCTCCAGCGGCAGGGTCAGCCACAGGGTGCCGCCCTTCTCCTCGGCCACGGCGGCAAAGGCCGCCAGGTCACGCCGGAGCTGCTCGTTCTGGCTGATGCCGGCGGTGTCACCGTAACCGCAGCGGGCGGTGGCACGGTCAGGGAACTGCACGCCGCTCAGCGCCACCTGCTCAAAGCCCAGATCCATGGTCTCGGCCACAAGCGCCTCGATGAAGTCGATGGCCGGCTCTGCGTAGGGGTTCAGCCAGGGCTTGCCGCCGGCCTCGGCGGCGGCATCCAGCCAGAACATCTCGGTGTTCTCATAGTGGATGCCCATGCTCCGGTCGGTGTAGGGGGAGGTGGGGTCCTGGAAGGCGCACAGGGCGGCCACGGGGACCAGGCCCGCATCCTTCATGGTCTGCGCCACAGCGGCCGCATCAACGGTGCTTGCCGCGATGCTGCGGGCGGCGGCGGGCAGCGCCGAATTGTAGTAGATATAGCCCTGGCTGTCCTTCAGGGTCAGTACCACATACCGTGCGCCCTGCTGGACCAGACTCTGGGCGGTGGCGGCCGCCTGCTCCGGCGTACGCACGCTGGAGAGGGTCACCCAGGCCCAGGCGCCGTCCTCATCCACCGGGATGGGGGTGGGCTCGGGGGTGGCGGTGGGGTCTGGCTCCGCTGTGGGCGCCGGGGTGGCGGTGGGTTCGGAGACAGGATCCCCGCCGCCGGCGTTCTTCAGGGCATACCAGGTGCTGGTGCCCGCGTTGATGACCGCCGGGCCGATGACCCAGCCCAGCAGGAACAGCAGTGCGCCGGCCAGCAGCAGGGCCAGGATCTTCTTCAGCCAGAAGCCCGGCCCGCGGTTGAAGGCGAAGCCGTACCGCTTGACCTTGCCGTAGGATTTTTTCATGGTGTTGTACTCCTTAAGATATGAGATCCAAGGTCGGAATGTTTGTTTCGCGGCGCATCACACAAGCAGGGTGTGGCCGGTGAAGCCGTAGATGGCCAGCGCCAGGATACCGATGTACACAAGGGTGATGGGCAGGCCCCGGAAGCTGGCCGGGATACGGCGGCTGCGCAGGCGGCGCTGCCCCTCGGTGACCAGCATCACCGCCAGATAGTAGCCCATGCCGCTGCCCAGGGCAAAGCCCATGGTCTCGGCAAAGGTCATGGCCTGCACGGTGACCACCAGCTGGGTGCCCAGCACGCAGCTGTTGAAGGCGGCCAGCGGCAGAAGCTCCGCCATACGCTCGGGGGTGGGGCCCAGGCGGGTGGCTGCACGCAGGCTGCGGGCCAGCGCCCACACCGCCGCCACCACCAGCGCGGTGATGACCACATAGGCCAGCGGGCGCAGAGCCGCGCGGTAGGTCATGCCCATGGTCAGATGGTTCAGCCCCCAGCACAGGGGGGTGCTGATGAGCTGCACCAGCGTCAGCAAAACGCAGAAGCCCAGGCTGTCGGTGGCGGCGTCGTCCACCAGCAGCACCAAACGGGTCACGCCCAGGCTGCGGCCGAACACCGCGTTCTGGGCAAAGGTGGCCAGAACGGCATACAGCACGAACTCGCCCAGTGCGGTCAGTACAATGCTCATTGTGCCCGTTCCACCTCCTGGTAAATGTTTCGCTTAAAGGCCCGGATGCGGCCGCGCCATGCGGCGCACACCACGCCCAGCAGAATGAAGCCGCCGGCAGGCTGTGCCGCCAGAGGGAACAGCTTCACGCTCAGCACCGGGCTGCCGTACAGGGTGCCCAGGGCCAGCAGCTCGCGCAGCAGGCCCATGCCGTTCAGCACCAGCAGATAGCCCAGGGTGGTGTACAGGCCGCGGCGCAGCGCCCGCCCCGCCGATTCGGCGCTGTCGGCCCGGTAGCGGCGGATGATGAGCGGCTCGCACACCAGCAGCGGCAGATAGATGCCCAGCTGCTGCAGGGCGCTCACGCCCCACATCTGGCGCACCAGCAGGTAAATGCCCACGTAGCACAGGGCGGCGGGGATGGCATAGTACAGCACCCGCAGCAGGTGGCTGCGCTCGCCAAACACGCGGCGCAGCACCGCGCCCGCCACCCGGGTGGGGGTCAGCATCAGGAGAACGGCCACCGACAGGTACAGCGCCTGCACACCGTTGGTGGCGGCCACCACCAGCGGGGCGATGCCCAGGCCCTGGATGATGACCGGGTTGTTGAGCCACAGCCGGTCGGCCTTGCTCAGCTCGTTCATATGTTCGGCCCAGTAGCGCGCTTTTTCGATGGTCATACTCGCAGGGCCTCCTTTTTATTCAAACGCTCCAGCAGCACCCGGTCCAGCACGGGGGACAGGCTGCCCACCAGCAGCAGTGCAAAGCACACGCCGGTCTCATAGCTGCCGAAGTAGCGGTACATCATGCTCATGGCACCCAGCAGCGCGCCGAACACGATGCGGCTGGCACGGTGGCGGGGCAGCACGACCGGGTCGCACAGCAGGAACACCGCCGCATACAGCAGCGCACCGCAGCACAGCTCATAGGCCACCGAGGCGGCGCGGGTCTCCACCGCCACCCAGGGCAGGTCCAGGCCCACCCGGCCCATGCGGGGGAACAGCCACGCCCAGGCGGCGCACACGGCCAGGAAGGCCAGCGCGGCATCCAGCTTCAGGCGGCGGCGCACCGCAAGGAACAGGGCGCAGGCCAGCAGGATGAGGGCCGCCACCGCACCCATGGGGGCGGCGTAGTTGCCCAGCAGAAGGTTCAAAGCATCGATCTTGGGGGTGCCGCCGGCTTTCAGGGTGGAGCTGGCGGACTCCACCAGCCCGCTGGTCACGGTTCCGGTGAGGGGCAGCACGGTGCCGGGGCTGGGGTAGCGGAACACCTCCTGGGGCCAGCTCACCGCCGCGATGGTATAGCCCACCGCAGTGGGGTGGAAGGGGTAGCAGCCCACGCCGCCGAAGGCCTCCTTGCCCACCAGCACCGCAGCCATCACCGACACCACCACCACATAGTAGCTGACGCTGGCGGGCATCAGCAGCACCAGCATGGCGGCAAAGGCCTCGTTGCTGAATTCGCCCCGGTCGTAGGGGCGGCGGCGCAGCAGCGCCACCAGATGGTCGCACAGGTTGGCGGTGACCACCGCAGCCAGCCACAGCAGCAGCGGCCGCGGCCCGTACAGGAACACAGCCAGCACCAGCGGCGGGATGGTCATGGTCAGCAGATCCCGGTAGAGGATCTGATCGTTGCGGCGCACGGCCGCGGTCTTTTCACTCATGGAACACGCTCCCGAAGGGCCGCCGGGGCAGCCCCTCTCTCAGAATCAATAGGTGTGCAGGGCGGCGATGACGGCAGCAGGGTCGGCGGCGCCGAACACAGCGCTGCCCGCCACCAGAACGTCCGCACCGGCATCGGCGCAGGCCTTGCCGGTGGCCTCGTCGGCGCCGATGCCGCCGTCCACCTCCACCAGGCATTCCAGGCCACGGCGGTCGATCTCCGCCCGCAGCAGGGCGATCTTGTCCAGCGCCTGGGGCATGAACTTCTGCCCGCCGAAGCCGGGCTCCACGCTCATCACCAGCACCAGATCCAGCTTGTCCAGCCAGGGGAACACCGTCTCGGCGGGGGTACCGGGCTTCACCGAAAGGCCCACCTTGCAGCCCAGCTTGTGGATGTGCTCGATGGTGGCATTCAGCTCGTACTCGGGGCGCAGCACGTTTGCCTCACGGCCCTTCTCGATGTGGAAGGTGATGAGGGTCGCGCCGGCCTTTGCAAAGGGCTCAGCGTAGGTGTAGGGGTCCTCGATCATCAGATGCACGTCGTAGAAGGCATCGGGCAGGGCGGCGTGCAGGCTTTTGAGCACCGGCACACCGAAGCTGATGTTGGGCACGAAGTGGCCGTCCATCACGTCGTAGTGCAGCATCTCGGCGCCGGCATCCAGCACCATTTTGCTGTCAGCACCCAGGTGCGTAAAATCGGCAGAAAGCAGGGAAGGGCTCACCATCGCCATAACAAAGTCCTCCTTTTATCGTGTGCGCGCGGTTTTTAAGTTTCCGGCGCGAATGTTTCGGCGGGATCCGTTTCACAAAAGGGCGCACTTCGCCCTTATGGTTTCGATAGTTGGTTTTATTTTATCGCATTCTCTGGCGAAATGCAAACCGCCGGCAGCTTTTGGGCGTATTTTTCACATATTTTTATGATAGCACCGGAAAAGGGAACAAAAAAAGGGAACGGTCCCTTGACCGTTCCCTCGGAGGCTGGGTCATTTTCCCCGGCTGCGGCGGGGCGGGTCAGCGGGCAGGGTGAAGCAGAACATACACCACTCGCCCTCCCGGCTGTCGGCCCAGATCTTGCCGCCGGACAGACCCACCAGCACCTTGCAGATGTGCAGGCCCAGGCCGCTGCCCTTGGCGTTCAGGCCGCGGCTGCGGTCCTCTTTGAAGAACCGGTCGAACACGAAGGGCAAGGCCTCGGGGGCGATGCCCGCGCCGGTGTTCCACAGGCTGACGGTCACCTCGCCGCCGGCCTTGCGCACCCCAAAGCGGATGGTGCCGCCCTCGGGGGTGAACTTGATGGCGTTGTCCAGCAGGTTGCTGACCACCTGGTGCACCAGGTCCGGGTCCGCATAGACGAAGGTGCGGTCCGGCACAAGGCCCTCGATCTGGATGCTCCCGTTCTCGATGCGCTGCTCAGCGGCCAGCGCCGCACCGGTGATGCTCTCCCATACATCATAGCTGCGGGCGTTCACCTTGTACTCGCCGGCCTCCAGCTTGGAGATGTCCAGCATGTTCTGGATCAGGCGGGTCAGGCGGCCCACTTCGCCGCTCACCACGCCCAGATAGTGCCGGTGCAGCTCGGGGGGGATGGTGCCGTCCATCATGCCGTCCACAAAGCCCTTGATGCTGGTCATGGGGGTGCGCAGCTCGTGGGCGATGTTGCCCATAAAGTTGGAGCGGGAGGAGTCGATGCTCTCCAGGTTGCTGGCCATGTTGTTGAAGGTAAGGGCCAGCTGCGCCACCTCGTCGTCCCCCTCCACCGGCACCCGCACCGAGAAATCGCCGCTGCCGAACTTGCGGGCCGCCTCGGCGATGTGGCGCATGGGGCTGGTGAGCCGGTTGGTGAACACCGCGCTCAGGATGCTGCTGATCAGCAGCATCAGCCCGGCCGACAGCACAAAGGTGCTGAACATATCCGCCACATAGGCGTTGGTGGCCGATGCGGTGGTGGAGGCCGCGATGTAGCCCCGCACATGGCCGCCCGCATCGGTGAGCATCCGCGCGGCGGTGTAGTATTTTTCGCTGTAGATGCCGCCCAGCGTGTCGGTGGTGAAGCAGGTCTCGCCGCCGGCGGCCTTGTCCAGCAGTTCCGCGGGCAGGGTCTTGCCGGATGCGCCGGGCGCGCCCACCGCCAGCAGGATGCGCCCATCGGCGTCCGCCATCAGCAGGGTGCTGGCGCTGGTGTCGCCGATCAGCTCCAGCCGCTCGCCCATCTCGTCCAGTTCATCCGTATCCAGGCGGGGCAGCGGCTCGTCCGGCTCCAGCCGGCTGACCTGCCGCGCCGCCACCTCCACCACACTGGTCAGCGCCTCCTGCCGCTCGTCCACAAAGTAGCTCACCGACAGGTACATCTGGACCAGGCCCATCACCAGAATGCCGGCGATGAGCAGCACCGCCGTGGCGGTGAAATACATATTGCTGATGCTTTTGCGCATAGGCGGCTCAGTCCTTCACTTCAAACTTGTAGCCCACGCCCCACACAGTCTTGAGGCTCCACTGGTCGCTGGCATCCTCCAGCTTCTCGCGCAGGCGCTTGATGTGCACGTCGATGGTGCGGCTGTCGCCGTAATACTCATAGCCCCAGATCTCATCCAGCAGGGCATCGCGGGTGAACACCCGGTTGGGGTGGGCCGCCAGAAAGCTCAGCAGCTCCAGCTCCTTGGGGGGCGCGTCCACCACCTTGCCCTTGACCTTCAGCTCATAGCGGCTCATGTCCACGCTCAGGTTGTCGTAGCTGATGACCCCGGGAACGGCTTCCTCGCCGCCGGTGCAGCGGCGCAGCACGGCCTTGATGCGGGCCACCACCTCTTTGGAGTCGAAGGGCTTGACCACATAGTCGTCGGCGCCCAGCTCCAGGCCCAACACCTTGTCGAAGGTCTCGCCCTTGGCAGTGAGCATGATCATGGGGGTGGAGCCCTGCGCCCGGATGCGGCGGCAGACCTCCCAGCCGTCCATCTTGGGCATCATCACGTCCAGCAGCACCAGATCGGGGCGGTGCTGGGTGTAGGCAGCCAGCGCGGCTTCGCCGTCGTGGGCCTGCACCGTCTGGTAGCCCTCCTTTTCCAGATACAGGCGCAGCAGGTCGCAGATGTTCTTGTCGTCGTCCACGATCAGGATCTTTTCATTGGCCATAGTCGTATTCCTTCCTCTCTATCGCTCCGGCGCGGGGCACACCCGCGCAGACTTCCATTGTATACTCGTATTATAAGGGACATTTATGTCTAAAAAAAGAAGTCAATGTGGAGGAACTGTTTCCCCTCTCAGACGTTTTTCAGCACAAAGCAGGGCAGGGGGGCCGTGTCCGCCCAGTTTGCGAACTCCAGCACCAGCACCGTGTATCCGGTCAGGGGCAGGGCGCGCATCCAGCGCAGCACCGCCTCCTTTTCGCCGCTGCCATTGGGCCCGCCGCTGTACAGGCAGGCCGCCAGCACCCCGCCGGGGCGCAGCGCTTCCAGCGCGGCCTCCAGGGCAGGCAGGCTGGTGGCCTCGGTGCTGAACAGGCTGTGGTCCGCCCCGGGCAGATACCCGAAGTTGAACACCGCACAGTCCAGGCTGCCCGGCTGCACGTACTCCGCCAGGCGGGCGTGGTCGGCCAGCACCGCCCGGCCGATGCCGCCCAGCCCTGCGGCGGCAAGGCGGGCATTGGTGTTGTCCACCGCCTGCTGCTGGATGTCCATGGCCAGCACCCGGCCGGAGGGCCCCGCCAGCTCGCACAGGAACTGGGTGTCGCCGCCGTTGCCGCAGGTGGCGTCCAGGCAGACCGCCCCCGCACCCAGCCGCTGCTTCAAAAACTCGTGGGTCAGGCCCACCGCGCTGGGGGCCGGGGCCCGTCGGCGCTCCAGCTGCCCATCCCGCACCGCAAACCCGAACCGGGCGGCAAAGGCCAGCGCGCCCTCCCCGCCGGGCAGAGGGGCGGTGTGGAGGCTGGCCTCACGGCGGTCAAAGCCGCCGGTGCGGCGCAGCACCTGCCGCATCAGGTAGGTACCGTAGCCCCTGCGCCGCCACGCGGGCTCCACCCGGAACCGGGCGATGTGCGCGCCCTGCGGGCCGGGGGCTGCGAGCAGGCATTCGCCCACCATCTCCCGTTCCTTATAAAGAAGCAGGCACAGCCCCTCGGGCTGCTGCTGTTCCCGGATGTCCATCCGCGTTTCCTCCTTTTGCGCACTGTTTTCCACATCCAGACCCCTCTGCGGTGGAAAATCCCGTTTTTCTTTTCCCATGCGGCCGCTTTTTATGCCGCTTCTGCGAGTTTTGTGATATACTGTTATCCGTATCATCAATCTACCCTTTGCCGATGTCAAAGTCAAGGGCGGCGGCATTCGCCAAACTTCACACTTCTTTCACCGGGGACGGAATGCTTTTTCACATTCCCCGGATATAATACAAAGCATAGACGGCGCGGCGGCCTCACAGGCCCGGCAGACGGCACGGCCCCGCCCGCCTTCTGGAACTTGAAAGGATGGTCTTTATGGACAATCAGTGGGAATACGATTACTCCAACCTGAACAGCAGCGGTGCGGCCAGCCGGCCCGGCGATACCTCCAGCTACTCCACCGATGCAGCCTGCGGCTACACGCCCTCGCAGCCCTACAGCGCCCCCCAGGGCGGCAGCTACACCCCGCCGCCCAGCCAGCCCGAGCCCCCGGTGTACACCTGGGATGAGCCCCAGCCCCCCAAAAAGAAGAAGGGCGGCGCCAAAAAGGTGCTGCTGAAGGTGCTGAGCCTGGTGCTGGTGGCAGCCATCGGCTTTGCCGGCGGCTACGCAGGCGCCATGGTGGCCGGCGGCGGCGGCACCCGTGTGGTGTACCAGACGGTGGAGCGCCTGCCCGCCGAGGGCCAGAGTTCCGGCAGCACCACCGCCGCCCTCGGCCTGACCGACGTGGCCAGCATCGTCTCGCCCAGCGTGGTGGTCATCACCACCGAGGTCATGACCAGCGCCAACACCTGGTTCGGCGGCCAGTATGTGGAGAGCGGCGCCGGCAGCGGCGTGGTGATGAGCGAGGACGGCTACATCATCACCAATGCCCATGTGGTCAGCGGCGCCTCCAACGTGAAGGTCACCCTGCACGACGGCACCGAGTATGTGGCCTCCATCATCGGTTCCGACGCCCAGAGCGACATCGCCGTGGTGAAGATCGACGCCACCGGCCTGACCCCCGCCGTCATGGGCGACAGCGATGCCCTGGCCGTGGGTGAGACCGTGGTGGCCGTGGGCAACCCCCTGGGCGAACTGGGCGGCACCGTGACCAACGGCATCGTCAACGCCCTGAACCGTGAGATCCTGGTGGGCGACAACAACATGACCCTGATCCAGACCAATGCGGCGGTCAGCCCCGGCAACAGCGGCGGCGGTCTGTTCAATGCGGCGGGCGAGCTGATCGGCATCGTGAACGCCAAGTCCACCGGCGACTACGCCGAGGGTCTGGGCTTCGCCATCCCGGTGAACACCGCTCAGCAGGTGGCCACCGACCTGATCGAGCGTGGCTTCGTGTCCGGCCGCCCGGTGCTGGGCGTGACCGTGCTGACCATCAGCGACACCCAGACCGCCATGCAGTACGGCGTCAGCAGCCTGGGCGTGTACGTCACCGAGGTGACCCCCGGCGGCCCTGCCGAGCAGGCGGGCATCCAGGCCGGTGACCGCATCGTCAGCGTGGAAGATCAGCTCATCGAGACCAACAGCGACCTGACCAACCTGATTGCCAGCCACGCCGTGGGCGATGTGCTGAACATCCAGATCAGCCGCGGCCGCCAGCTGGTGGCGGTGCAGGCCACCCTGGGCGAGAAGCAGGGCTAAGAAAGCATCCACAGGGCTCCTCCTTCGGGAGGGGCCCTTTTTTGTCTGAGTTTTGCCGCCCAGCCGCGAAACGCTTGTATATCCCGCCCTCAGACTGTTATGATGGGGAATAAAGAAACAGACCGGCATTGTCCGGAACGGAGGAGACTATGGCGCACTATCTCTTTGTGGATTCCAAATATGAGGACTATCTGATGCCGCTGGCCGACCGGGCGCAGGGCGAGCGGTTTCTGGCGGCGCTCCCGGCGGTGTTCGGGAGGGAGGTCACCGGCCTGCTGCTGGAGACCGATCTTTCCGATGACCCGGCCGGGCAGCTGTGCTTTGAGATCCCCGCCGGCCGCAGGGTGGAGCTGGACCAGGACGGCTTCCGCGGGCTGATGCGGAACGCCGGGCAGGCACGCCTGTGGGACCGGCTGATGATGGAAACGGACGACGGCCCCGGCAGCCTGAAGGCCCGCCTTGCGGGCGCGGCGGGAATGCGGCAATATGAAGTGCTGGTTCAGTGGGGCCGGCAGCCCGCCGCGCTGGAATTCTACAGCGCTGCCGACCGGGCAGAATTCACAGCGCTGTGCGGCGAGCCCGACGACCGCTTCCTCGCAGACGGGATGTGGCTGGGCCCCTTTGATGCGGAGGATCCGGACGGACTGGCTGCGCAGCTGGAAGATCGGATGGCGGAGCGCATCGGGGATGAGGGATTCTCCCGCTGGCACTTTGCCCTGATGGATCTGTGCCGGGACCTGCGGGATCCCGACTATGTGGCGCACCTGCCCAAACAGAGCCATCTGGAGCTGGTGCGGCACCGCTGCGCCAACGAGCGCCGCATCCGGTGGCGGGCCGCCCGGGATGCCATGGAGGAGCGGCTGAGCAAGCCTCTGCCGCCCGAAACGGCGGCGGTGTGGCAGCCCATGGAGCAGGCCCAGTGGAGCGGCGCTCTGCGGTATGAGCAGCTGATGGTCCCCATATGGATGTGTGGCTTCGGCTACAGCCCCGTTTCCATGGGCTGGCGCATGGGCGGCGGCGAGGTGTACCGCTATCAGTTCTGGGACTGGTATGATGAACTGGAGCAGGCCCAGCAGGAGGAGTTCGATGCACTGTTCCCCCCACCGCCCTTGTGGGACGACATGGGACCGGACGGCCTGCCCGACTGGCCGGTGCGCTACACCCGCGCCGGTCTGCTGGCGGCCATGGAGCAGGGCTATGAGCCGGTGTTCCGGCCCATCTTCCACAAGGGCGCACGGCAGGACGCGCTGAGCCGGCTGGCCTTCAGCGGCTTCAGTCTGGACCCGGAGGCGGGCCCCTCCTTCGACCGGGTGGAGGAATACCTGCGCTTCCAGAAGCTGACCACCCTGTTTGACCCGGAGCAGGCCGAGCGGCTGGCCGGCCTGCTGACCGATGCGGATGCGGATGCCGACCTGAGCGAGGAGCTGAAGACGGCGGAGCAGTTCGACCCGGAGGTCTGGTCGAGGCTGGTGTATGCCGCGGCAGCCTACGGCGTCTTTCTGGCCTGCGAGGCCGATCCCGACCTGATGCAGACCCTGCTGGACACCGGGGATGCGGTGCTGGTGTCGGTGATGGACGAGGACCCGGCGCTGGGCACCGGCCGGCCGGAGGATGCCCCTCTGCCCCGGCAGTATGTGGACGTGGACGGCGAAGCGGTGACCGACTGGCACACCCCCGCCGGCTGGATGGGCGAGAACCGCTACGGCTTTGCCCTGATGGAGGCCCGCGACCGTTTGCGGGCCGTCTACGGCAACCGGGATCTGCTGGAGCGGGTGCCGGACGAGCGCCCCGAAGACGAGGACGATGAGGACTGAAAACCCTCCGCAAGGCGGGGCTTTTTCCCACGGGAAAAGGCCCCGCCTTTTATTGCAGAGGTGTGATTTATGGGGTATAATGTCAGGTACGGATATTCTGCGCGGCACCCCCGCGCCCCCGAAAGGAGACCCTGCCCATGCCCGGTACCCTGTATGTGGTGGCCACCCCCATCGGCAACCTGGACGATATGCCGCCCCGCGTGGCGGCTACCTTCGGCCTGGCCGACTTCGTGGCCGCCGAGGACACCCGCGTGACCCTGCGGCTGCTGAACCACCTGGGGCTGAAAAAGCCCATGGTGAGCTACTTTGAACACAACGCCGCCCAGCGGGGCGGGCAGATCCTGGCCCGCATCCAGGCAGGGGAGAGCTGCGCTTTGTGCAGCGATGCGGGCATGCCCGCCATCTCCGACCCGGGCGAGCAGATCGTCACCGACGCACTGGCCATGGGCATCCGGGTGGTGCCGGTGCCGGGCGCGTCCGCCTGCGTCACCGCGCTGGCGGTCAGCGGCCAGCCCACCGCCCGCTTTGTGTTTGAGGGCTTCCTGCCCATCCCCAAAAAGCCCCGCGCCGCCCGGCTGGAGAGCCTGAAACACGAGGAGCGCACGGTCATCTTCTATGAGGCCCCTCACAAACTGCGGGCCACCCTGGCCGACCTGTGCGCCGCCTTCGGCCCCGACCGGAGCATCACCCTGTGCCGGGAGCTGACCAAGCTGCACGAGGAGATTTTCAAGACCACCCTGGGCGGCGCGGTGGCCCGCTATGAGGCCGAGGATCCCCGGGGCGAGTTCGTGCTGGTGATGGCCGGCGGCGAAGCCGCCCCCGCCGAGCAGGACGAACTGACCCTGGAGGACGCCGTGGCCCTGGCCCGCCGCCTGATGGAGGAAGGGCAGAGCGCCTCTGCCGCCGCCAAGGCCGCCGCCGCCAAGAGTCCCTTCGGAAAAGGGGAGATCTACCGCCTGCTGAACCGGGAGGTGAAGGAATGACCCGGGTGATCGTTGCATCGGACAGCCACCGGAACATCGCCGCCCTGCGCCGCTGCCTTGCCTGCGAGCCGGACGCCGCCGCCCTGATCTTTCTGGGCGACGGGCTGGGCGACCTGAATCAGGTGAAGGGGGAGTTCCCCAACCTGCGCATCTACGCGGTGCGGGGCAACTGCGACTACCAGCAGAGCTTCCCCAGCGAGGGGCTCATCCCCTTCGAGGGGCATCTGATCTTCTACACCCACGGCCATGAGCACGGGGTGAAGATGGGCCCCGAACAGCTTCAGCTCACCGCCGCCGCACGGGGTGCGGACATCGCCCTCTATGGGCACACCCACCGGGCGGCCTGTACCCCCGGGGACGAGGATTGGCCCCTTGCGGTGAACCCCGGCAGTGTGGGCGAGCCCCGGGATGCCCGGGGGCGCACCTTCGCGGTGCTGACCCTTGAAAAAGACAAGCCCGTCCATGTACAGCTCTACCGCCTGCCCGACCTGACCGGCGAAGAGCCGGATCCCCTGAGATTCTGAGGTAACGCCATGCAGCTCATCCAGCTCCCCCAGGCCGACAGCACCAACCTGTGGGCCAAACAGAACATCGAACGGCTTCTGCCTGCGGGCGTGGTGTGGACCACCGACCAGACCGCCGGCCGCGGCCGCCTTGGCCGCGACTGGACCAACAGTCCCGGCGACGGGCTGTTCCTGTCGGCGGTGGTCAGCGGGCCCTTTGCCCAGCCGGCCACCCTGCCGCTGTTCGCCGCGCTGGCGGTGCAGCGGGCCATCACCGGGGAATTCGGCCCCCTGGATCTTCAGGTGAAGTGGCCCAACGATCTGATCCTCAACGGCAAAAAGCTGGTGGGCATCCTGTGCGAGGGCACCGCCCGGGGGCTGGTGTGCGGTATCGGCACCAACCTGCGGCAGGACAGAGCCTATTTCGACCGGCTGGATCTGCCCCACGGCACCAGCCTTGCGCTGGAGGGCCTGCCGGTGGACGACGGCACCGCCGCCCGGCTGGCCGCCCGCTATGCGGCTCACCTCACCGGGCCGGATGCCGACCGCTGGAAGGCCGAGGGGCTCGCGCCCTTTCTGGCCGAGTACCGCGCCTGCTGCGTGAATCTGGGCCGCACCGTCACCTTTGATGGGGGCAGCGGCACCTGTGTGCAGATAGACGAGGAGGGCCGCCTGATCGTGGCCACCGACTCCGGCGAGCAGTGTGTGTTCACCGGCGAGGTGAGCGTGAAGGGCATCTACGAGCAATTGAGCGCCCGCTGAGCCGGGTGCTGCAAAACCAAATAAACAGACAGGAGCATTCTACTATGATTTCAGTGACCCAAGCCATCGGCACCGCCATCTTCCTGGCGCTGGCCGCCAACCTCTGCTACAAGTGGTTCAAGAACCTCTACAATCCCGAAAAGGAGCCCTCCGGCACCAGCCTGGACACCACCCCCATCGGCACCGACCGCACCGCCGGCGCAGACAAGCTGCGCAAG
>JAFUQL010000325.1 GCA_017472375.1 Oscillospiraceae bacterium
CCGATGCGAACAGGCGCACCATCTCGTTGCGGCTCTCCTTGTGATGCACCACATACACCCGGTGCCGGGGCGGATCCTCCAGCAGCGGGCGGGAGCAGAAGCCCTTCTGCTCCATGGCATAGGCCACCGTTTCCGGCACGATCATCCAGTCCTCCGGGTCGCAAAAGTACCGCTCGGCGGTGGGGGTGGTGTTCACCCGGATCTTGCAGCCCGAGGGCCGCCACCAGTAGTCGTGCCACTTCTGAAACTCGGTGTCGAACGCCTCGAAGATCTCATGCTCCGCGGGCAGATGAGCGGGGTGTACCGGGGCTTCCGCCGGAGTGCCGTCCGCGCCGGGAAGGGTCACCACCCGGTAGCCCTCCTCGAACAGCGGGTAGGAGACCAGATCGGAGAAAGGCGCGGCCAGCTGGGTGATGCCCAGATCCAGCCGCTTGTTCTCCAGCAACGGGAAGATCTCCACCGAGTGGTGATCCTCCAGGGTGACGCACAGATCCGGGTGCTGTGCCTGCAGTTCCCGGATGAACCCGGGCAGAGTGTACCCCTGTACGCTGTTGATGCAGGCCACGGTCAGCCCCCGCTGCCCGGCGTTCTCCCGCAGAGCCAGTGCCTGCTGGTACAGCAGCAGCATCCGCTCAGCAATGTCCGAAAAGCCCTCACCCGCCGGGGTCAGCGCTACGGTGCTGTGTCCCTTGCCCCGCTCAAACAGGGTCACCCCCAGCTCCTTCTCCAGCTGGGCGATGCGCTTGGACGCCGCCGACTGGGTGATGTACCGCTCACTGGCCGCGCGGGTGATGTTCCCGGTGTCCCGGATGGCCAAAAACAACTGCAGGGTCTCCCGTTCCACAGCGCACATCTCCTTTCTTTCACAAAATAGTCTTATTGGGAATATCATATAAGATTTTTTGCCGTTTTACAACTGTTTCAGCCTGTGGTAAGCTGAAACCACAAACCCAGGCGCGCCGCAAACTGAACAGGAGCCATACCATGAACCTTGAAACCATTCAATGTGCACGAGAGCGCATCGCGCCGCACATCCTCACCACCCCGCTGCTGCGGATGCCCGCGCTGGATCCCTGGCTGGGCTGCAGGGCGTGGGTAAAGCTGGAATGTATGCAGGGCACCGGTGCGTTCAAGCTGCGGGGCGCCATGAACCGCGCCCTGAGCCTGACCCCCGAACAGCTTGCCGCCGGCATCGTGGCGGCCAGCTCCGGCAACCACGGCAAGGCCATCGCCTACACCGCCAAAAAGCTGGGGGCAAAGGCCACCATCGTCATGCCCCGCACCGCCCCCCGCGTCAAGATCGATGCGGTGCGGGCACTGGGCGCAGAGGTGATCCTGTGCGACGCCTCCGAGCGGTTCGATGTGGCCGCGCAGGTCTGCCGCGAGCGGGGTGCCACCATGGTTCCGCCCTTCAACGACGAGACCGTGATGGCAGGGCAGGGCACACTGGGCCTTGAGATCCTGGAGCAGTGCCCGCAGCTGGACACCCTTGTGCTGCCCCTGAGCGGCGGCGGCCTGCTGGGCGGCGTGTCCACCGCCGTGAAGGCCGCAGCCCCCCATGTGAAGGTCTGCGGCGCGGAGCCCGCCGCACTGCCCCGCTACACCGAGAGCCTGAAAGCCGGGCACCCGGTCACGGTGCCCCAGACCCGCCCGGCGGCGGATGCGCTGGTGGCCCAGACCCCCGGCAGCCTGTGCTACCCCTATGTGGCCGCCAACACCGACGCGGTGGCCGCTGTGTCGGACGAATACACCCTGAAGGCCATGAAGCTGCTGCTGATGGAAGGCAAGCTGCTGGCCGAGCCCTCCGCCTGCATCGGCATCGGCGCGGTGCTGGAGGGATATCTGGACGTCCGCGCGGATGAAAACGTCTGCTTTGTCATCTCCGGCGGCTCGGTGGGATTCGAGCAGCTGGACCAGCTCAAGGAGGTAACCTATGAAGCCTGTTGTTAACCAGAACGCCCCCCGGGGCCATTACACCCCCGGCATGATCGCCGGCGGCCTGCTGTTCGTCTCCGGGCAGACCTCCGCCGACCCGGCCACCGGCTGGCCTGCCGAGGGCGGCTTTGAGGCCGAGATGCAGATGGCCCTGGACAAGATGGAGAGCGTGCTGCTGGCCGGCGGCTGCACCCGGAAGGATGTGGTGATGTGCCGCATCTATCTGCCCGACATGGCGCTGTGGGACCGGGCCAACGCGGTGTACGGCGCGTTCTTTGGCGACCACCGCCCGGCGCGCATCGTGCTGCCGGTGGGCACCCTGAACCGAAACTGCCAGGTGGAACTGGATGTTGTGGCCGAAGTCCCCGCGCCCTGACGGGCAGACGACCGGGCGGCTGCTGCAGGAAGCGCTGGAACAGGCCCGCCCCCATCTGGCAGAGGGTCAGCCGGCGGACTACATCCCCGAATTGGCCGGCGCCGACCCCACCCGGCTGGGCGCGGCGCTGATGGCCAACGGGCGGCTGTACCGGGCG
>JAFUQL010000326.1 GCA_017472375.1 Oscillospiraceae bacterium
CCAGTCACCCAGAGCCTTGTCCACCTTCTCCTTGATGACACCGGATGCGTTGTTCAGGATGTGGGTAAAGGCGTCGTACTCGCCGTGCAGGTCACTCATGAAATGCTCCGTGCCCTTGGGCAGCTTCAGAGTCGCCTGCAGGCGGATGATCTCGCTGGAGGCCTCGGCAATGTTGGGGTAGTCCTTGGCAAGCAGCTGCAAATACTTTAGATTTGCGTGTACTTTGTCGGTTTCGTACATGAAATACGTCTCCTTTCGATGGTGTTTCCTCTCATGTTTGATTCGCGTTCACGGGTCACTGACCGTGGTTGGCGCAGCTGCATCCATACCGGGGGATAAATGCGCCAAATATCCATTTGTTCAAATTATTCTCTATAATTATAACACACCGTGTTCGGAATGTGGTACACTTAGAATACACGATTATTCCTGCAAATGCTTGTGCATATTGTTCAACTTTGTCAGTCGATTGTGACCATTCTACGCAAGAAAGCGAGTCAAGCTCATATGTATATCCCCACCCACTGCACATTGTGCCCCCGGCACTGCGGAGCAGACCGGACAAAGGCGGCCGGTTTTTGCGGCGCCGGACCTGAATTGAAAGTGGCGCGCGCCGCGCTGCATCACTGGGAGGAGCCCTGCCTGAGCGGCAACCGCGGCAGCGGTACGGTCTTCTTTTCCGGCTGCAGTCTGCGGTGCTGCTACTGCCAGAACTGGAATATCAGCGCGGAGGGCTTTGGAAAAGCGATCAGCACCGACCGGCTGAGCCGTATCTTTCTGGAACTTCAGGCCCAAGGGGCTCACAACATCAATCTGGTCACAGCCACCCAGTGGCTGCCGTGGGTGCTGCCTGCGCTGGATGAAGCACGGGCGCAGGGGCTGAGTTTGCCGGTGGTTTACAACACCGGCGGCTATGAGACGGTCGAAACGGTGAAACTGTTGGCCGGCTATGTGGATGTCTGGCTTGCTGATGTGAAGTACATCGACCCGGCCCTTTCGGAACGATACTCCGCTGCGCCAGACTATTTTGAGGTGTGCAGTGCGGCGGTGCGGCAGATGATCGCCCAGACCGGCGCGCCGGTGTACGATCAGGATGGGATCCTGCAGAAGGGTGTCATCCTGAGGCATCTTGCTCTGCCTGGCAGCCTGAAGGACAGCCAGGCGATCCTGCGCTGGATGGCCGAGCTTCCACGCGGCAGCTTCATTCCAAGCCTGATGAGCCAGTATACCCCCTTCTACAAGGCTGCAGAGATGAAACCGCTGAATCGCCGCATCAGTACCTGGGAATACCGTCAGGTCGTTGATACGGCCATCGAACTGGGGCTCACCGATGGGTATATGCAGGAAAAGAGCAGTGCCCGCGAAGAATACACACCACCGTTTGATCTGGAGGGCGTTTGATGCATCTGATCCCATCTCTTCTTTATTTGGCGCTGTTTCTTTGGGCAGGCATCAGCCTTGCCCGCCGGGTCTGCCCGGAGGAAGGTGCCGCGCTCTGGTTCCCCCTGGGCTCCAGCATTGCTCTTGCCATGCTGGAGGCCTTCCCTGCCCTGTTCTCGCTGGCGTTGGGGTTCCGTCTGCCGGCGGCACTGCTTGCCGGGGCAGTGGCCTTCGCTCTGGGTATAGGGGCATCAGCCCGCCGGGGTGCCCGCTTTACGGCGGGCGAGGATCTGCCGGCCATGCTTGCGTGTGTACTGCCGCTGTGGCTGCTTAGCCTTTACCTGCTGCACACCCATGTGCTTCTCGCAGAAGGCGGCGCCTATTACACCGGGCAGAGCTGCTATGGCGATCTGCCCATGCATCTCGCGTTCATCAAATCCATTGCGGTACAGGGGACCTTCCCGCCGGAATACCCTTTGCTTGCGGGGCAGTCTTTGTTCGGCTACCCTTTCCTGTGCGAGAGTGTTTCCAGCGTGTTCCTTTTGCTGGGTGCCGATTTGAGATCTGCCTCCCTGCTGCCCGCCGGGGTCGCGATGGTCGCTGTCTTTGGTATGGGATGGCAGTTGGCCTATCGCGCCGCAGAGAGCCATGCCGGCAAGGCCTCCCTCGCCTATGCCCTGTTCTTTGTGGGCAGCGGCTTTGGCTTCTTCTATTTTCTGGGCGGCGAAGAAGGAAACTTCACCCGCATTTTTACCGCGTTCTACGAGACTCCTACCAACTATGTGGAGGAGAACGTACGCTGGGTGAATCCCATCGCGGACCTGCTCGTTCCTCAGCGGGCGACCCTGTTCGGCTGGGCTACCCTGTTTGCGTGCCTGTACCTGTTGTACCGATTCACATTTGAAAAAGAACACCGGCTCTGGCCTGTGCTGGGGCTTATGGCGGGTACCCTGCCGCTGACCCACACCCACTCTTTGCTGGCGCTGGTCCTGGTCAGTGCAGGATGGCTGGTGCACGCATTGATCACCTTCCGAAATGAGCCCCGCCGTCTGCTTCCGTGGCTCGGTTATGCGGCGCTTGCGGGCGCTCTGTGCCTGCCGCAGCTCTTTGGGGTTATTTTTCGGCAGACTTCTACCGGGAACAACTTCCTGCGGTTCCATTTCAACTGGGCCAACGAGGGCGATCCCTACTTTTGGTTTTACATAAAAAACATCGGCATCGTATACCTGCTTCTGATCCCGGCCTTCGTCACGGCGGGGCGCACCATGCGCTGGATGTACAGCGGCGGCCTGCTGATCCTGCTGATCGCAGAATTTGTTCTGTTCCAGCCCAATCCATACGACAACAATAAGATCCTGTTCATCTGGCATCTGCTGGGCTGTATCCTGACGGCGGACTTTGTGTGGGACATCCTTGAGCAGCTCAAGAGCCGCCGGGCGGCGGTCCTTCTGGGCAGCGTGATCCTATTTCTTGGGACCTTCGGCAGTGTTTTAACGCTGGGGCGGGAGGCGGTCAGCAGCTACCGGATGTTCGGCAGCGAGGACATCGCATATGCGGCATTCATCGAAGAGAAAGCTGACCCTGAGGCCCTGTTCCTGACGGGGACACATCATTTGAACCCGGTGGTCAGCCTTGCCGGCCGGAATATCGTATGCGGCAGCAGCCTGTATGTGTACTATCACGGGATGAACTACAGTGCGCAGGAGCAGGCTGTTCGGCAGATGTACGAGAGCCCTACCGAGGAGCTTTTGGCACAGTGGGGCGTGGACTACGTCTCCATTTCCAGCTGGGAGCGAGGCAGCTACCAGGTGGATGAGGCGTTCTATGTCGGGCGCTACCCCGTCTGGTATCAGAACAGCGAGTATACAGTGTATGATGTTCGGTAAAAAAGCGCCGGCGCAGATTTACAAAAACTTCATGGTTTATCTTTTTTGCTGCATTGTTTCTTAGGAAAAATGGCAGTATAGTATTATTCAGCAAGCGAGTCTGTACACAAATGAATCAGAAGGAGCAATCGACTTGAAACCGAAAAAGAGCATCCTGCCCCGTAGCAAGGCGGGCCAGATCATCTGGAATCTGGCCATCACCCTTTTGGTGGGCTTTGTCTACTTCTACTTTACGTTGCCTGCGCTGAACCCGCAGGATCCCCAGTTCTATGGTTTTATCGGCCTGCTGTGCATCGTCTATGTGCTGGCGGCGCTGGTCACTTCCGGGTTCCGTGCGGCTGCACCTGGTCAGTCAGACCCGGCACAGCGCCTGCACGATTTCTGGTCCTTCATCAAGCAGCAGTGTCTCCCGGTAGGCATCCTGTTTTTGGCGGTGGTGCTGGTAGGCCTGGTGGGAAGCGTTCTGTCTATGCCGCTGTTCCGGGCTTCGGCCTACCGTGATCTGCTGGATGTGCAGGACGGTGACTTTGCCGCCGACATCGCGGAGATCTCTTTTGATGAGATCCCCACACTGGACCGGGATTCCGCCAACTACCTGGGCGACCGCCAGATGGGCACGCTGAGCGATATGGTGAGCCAGTTTGAGTATTCGAACGACTCCACCCAGATCAATTATCAGGGGCGGCCCGTACGCGTGGCCCCCATCGATTATGCGGACCTCATCAAGTGGTTCACCAACCGGGGCGAGGGTCTCCCCGCCTATGTGCTGGTGGACATGGTGACCCAGGAGGCAAAGGTCGTGCGGCTGGACGAGGGCATGAAGTACGCCAAGAGCGAGCCGCTGAATCGAAACATCTACCGCCATCTGCGGTTCAACTACCCCACCTTCATCTTCTCGGATCCCCGCTTTGAAATCGACGAACAGGGCCAGCCTTGGTGGATCGCGCCCCGTGTCATCAAGACCATCGGCCTGTTCGGCGGCACCGACATCAAGGGCGCCGTTATGGTAAACGCCATCACCGGCGAGTCCCAGTATTATGAGGAGGTCCCCACTTGGGTCGATAACCTCTACACGGCGGATCTGGTAATGCAGCAGTACGACTATCACGGTACCTTTGTGAACGGTTTCCTCAACGCGTACTTTGGTCAGCGTGATGTGACCATCACCACCGAGGGTTACAACTACATCGCCCTGAACGACGACGTGTATGTCTACACCGGCATCACCTCCATCAATTCGGATCAGTCCAATCTGGGCTTCCTGCTGACCAATCAGCGCACCAAGGAGACCAAGTATTACCAGGCGGCCG
>JAFUQL010000327.1 GCA_017472375.1 Oscillospiraceae bacterium
AGCAGCAGGCCGCCGAGGCGACGGCCCTGTCCGGGCGGCTCACCGAACAGCTTGCGCAGGACGGGCTGCTGACCCCCCGCGCCCCCGACCCGGCAGACGGCTACACCGGCACGGTGCGGGCCAGCTTCGCAGGCCTGGCCGACAGCCTGAACAAGGTGGTACTGGGCCAGCCGGAGTTCGTGCGGCAGCTCTGCATGGCCTTCCGCCGCCCCTATGTGATGGGGGTGGAGCCGGGCCACGCCAAAAACGCCCTCCTCATCTCCGGGCCGGAGGGCTCCGGGCGGCACTTCGCCCTGGAACAGCTGGCCGCGGAGCTGGCCCGCCGGGGCCTGGCCGGCTCGCCCCAGGTGACCACCATGGACCTGGCCCTGTACCCCGGCCCCGCCCAGGAGAAGCTGTTTTTGCAGGACCTGTACGCGGCCCTGAACGCCAGGACCGACATCCTGGCCTTTGACCACTATGAGGACTGCCACCCCAGCTTCCTGCAGCTTCTCAGCGCACTGGTGCAGGAGGGTGCAGCCCCGCTGGGCAGCCGCTATGTGGTGCAGAAGGGCATCCTGGTGGACGCGGGCAACGCTCTGGTGGCCCAGGCCGTGAAGGAACTGCCCGCCGGGGGCAAATATCTGGTGTTCTTCAGCCATGAGGGGCCGGAGGACCTGGCCGACTACATGGGCGCGGGCTTTGCCGCCGCACTGGGGGACGTGTGCACCACCGCGCCGCTGGCCCCCGAGGCCCGCACCGCGCTGGCCGCCCAGCAGATCAACGCGCTGGCCCAGAAGTGCCGCAGCCGGCTGGGCATGGCCCTGGCCGTTGACCCCGCCGTGCGGGACGCAGCCGCCGCCTGCTACAGCCGCCAGTTGGGCGTGGAGCCCATTCTGGACTATGTGGACCGCATCTTCCGCGCACTGACCCAGTACACGCTGGAGTACGACCCCGCCCCCGGCACCGGGATGTCGCTGGCCATCACCGGCGGCGTGCTGACCGCAGCCCCCACCGGCGGCGAACCCATCCCCCTGACCGACCTGCTGCCCAAGGGCGGCACCGCGCTGGCCCAGGTGGAGCAGGAGATGGCAAACATCGTGGGCCTGGCCCCCATCAAGGAGTATGTGCTGAGCCTGAAGGACAACGTGGCCGTGCAGCAGCGCCGCCGCGCCGAGGGCCTCAAGACCGCGGACGTGTCCATGCACATGATCTTTGCGGGCAACCCGGGCACCGGCAAGACCACCATCGCCCGGCTGATCGCCAAGTACCTGAAGGCCATCGGCGCGCTGGGCGGCGGCCAGCTCATCGAGGTGAGCCGCGCCGACCTGGTGGGCCGCTATGTGGGCCACACCGCCCCGCTGGTGAATCAGGTGATCCAGTCGGCGCTGGGCGGTGTGCTGTTCATCGACGAGGCCTACAGCCTGTACCGGGGCGAGCAGGACTCCTTCGGCCTGGAGGCCATCGACACGCTGGTGAAGGGCATCGAGGACCACCGGGATGAACTGGTGGTGGTGCTGGCCGGCTACACCAAAGAGATGCAG
Organism: Oscillospiraceae bacterium; assembly: GCA_017472375.1. Lineage (GTDB taxonomy): Bacteria > Bacillota > Clostridia > Oscillospirales > Ruminococcaceae > SFJ001. The sequence continues at coordinate 1,524 of JAFUQL010000327.1, forward strand.
ACCTTCCTCACCGCCAACAGCGGCCTGGCCAGCCGGTTCCCCAACTTCATCGAGTTCCCCGACTACACCGCCGAGGAGCTGCTCCAGATCACCCGCCTGCAGGCCAGGGGCAAGGGCTACCGCATGGAGGACGCCTGCGACGCGCCCCTGCTGGCCTACTTTGGCCGCCGCCAGGCCGAGGATGCCGCCACCGCCGGCAACGGCCGTTTGGCCCGCAACAAGCTGGAGCAGGCCATCCTGAATCAGAGCCGCCGTCTGGTGGCCGAGCCCCAGGCCGCACTGGACGAGCTGCTGTGGACCGACTTCGAGCTGGACGACTGAGGTGGCCGGCATGATACACGCACTTGTGGCGGGCGCGGCGGTGCTTGCCGTGGCGGTGAGCTGCCGCACCCGCATCAACATCGGGTTCCCCGCCATGCTGGCCGCCTGGCTGATCGGCTGCTGGGGGCTGGGCATGACCCCCGCCGAGGTGATCGGCACCTGGCCGGTGAGCATCATGTTCGTGGTGTTCGCGGTGTCCCTGTTTTACAACTTCGCCATGCTGAACGGCACGCTGGAGACCACCGCCCGGTGGCTGCTGTACGCCTTCCGGGGCGCGCCGCGGCTGCTGCCCTACGCCCTGTACGCCGCCTCGGCGGTGATCGGAGCCATGGGCGCGGGGTACTTCGCGGTGATGGTGCTGATGATCCCCATCACTCTGCTGGTCTGCCGGGAGTCCGGCCGCGATCCTCTGGTGGGGGTGGCGGCGGTGAACTGCGGCGCCCAGACCGGCGGCGACTTCATGATCAGCGGCAACGGGGTGGTGTTCCGGGAGCTGATCGCCGCCGACTACGGCGGCACGGCAGCCTTCGGGCACAGCTTCGCCATCTTCGCGGCGGCGCTGGTGTTCTCGCTGCTGCTCATCGGGGTGCTGAGCGCCCTGCTGCCCGGCGAGGGCACCGCCGCCCGGTTCGGGCGGCCCGCCCCCTACACCCCCAGGCAGCGGCTGAATCTGATCCTCATTCTGCTGATGATGGCCGTGCTGCTGGCGGGGCCGGTGCTGCAGGCCCTGCGGCCCGGCTCGGCACTGGCCGCCCGGCTGGATGCGGGACTGGTGGCCATTCTGTTCGCGGTGCTGGCGCTGGCGCTGGACCTGGCCCCTCAGGACGAGGCCGTGGCCCGCATCCCCTGGAACATCATCCTGATGGTGGGCGGCGTGGGGATGTTCATTCAGGTGGCCATCCGCGCCGGCAGCGTGGATGCGCTGGCCGCCCTGCTCACCGGCAGCCTGCCCGCGTGGCTGCTGCCGCCGGCCTTTGCGCTGGTGGGCGCGGTGCTCAGCGGTTTTTCCAGCCTGATCGGGGTGGTCTGCCCGGCGCTGTTCCCTCTGGTGCCCACCGTATCCGCGGCCGCCGGGCTGTCCCCGGCGGTGCTGTACGTCTGCATCATCGTGGGGGCACACAGCGCCACCCTCAGCCCCTTCTGCAGCGGCGGCGGGCTGGTGCTGGGCGCCTGCAGCGACCCCGCCCTGTACGAGCGGCTGTACAGCCGCCTGCTGAAGGTCGCCGTGCCCGTCACCGTGGCGCTGGCCATAGGGTGCTGCTTCGTTCTGTCCGCGCTTCTGTAAGCGCTCTTATCAAACAAGCACAAAACGCCGCCCGGCGGGAGAGCTTCTCCCCGCCGGGCGGCGGTCGTTTTTATGGTTCGGTCACAGTTCACACAGCGGGGTGACGACCGGCTTTCCGTCAGGCCCCAGCAGCGGGGTCATGCCGCCGCTGTTGCCCGCGGCGTGGTACAGGTAGTTCACGCCGGTCTCCCGGTCCACCCAGATCTCGGTTACGTTCATCACGCCCTGGGAATACACCTTCTCAAATCGCTCCATCGGTCCCTCCTTGTTCTCTCAGCGGTAGAACAGCCCGCTGCGCCCGCTGAACGCATACGCGGGGTCGATGCTCTTGTTGCCGATGCGCATCTCCAGCACCACCGGGCCCTCGGCGGCCTCGGCCACCTGCTGGCCCTGCAGCACCTGCTGGCCCTCGGCCACCCCGATGGCCCCCAGGCCGCTCAGGTAGCTCTTGAGCCCGCAGCCGTGGTGGATGATGACCGTGTTGCCGCCCAGCTCCAGATAGCCCGCGAACAGCACCACGCCGTCGGTGGGGCTGACTACCTCACTGCCCGGCTCGGCCTGGATGCGGTATTCGGTGCTGCGGGCGCCGCCGGCCAGATACGCGCCGTACTTCTGCACGTTGTCGCCCTGGGCGGGCTGGGTGAAGCGGCCCCACCACTGGGGGGCCAGGTCGCCCTCCTGGTACAGGGGCCAGACCTTGTTCTGGTACTCCCGCGCGGCGGCGGCGGTGTAGCCCTCCGCCTCGATGGTCTTCTGGTCGGCGAAGCTGGCGCCCACCACCGTCACCACCGCCTCCAGGGTGTGGCTGCCGCTGGTGACGGTCAGATCATGGTTTCCCTGCTCGGCGTTGTAGGTCACGGGCAGGTAGCCGGTCCAGCCCTTATCGCCCAGGGCGAACCACACCGGGCCCAGGTCGCACTGGGCCTGAGGGGCCTCGCTGCCCAGCACCCCGGTGACCCGCAGGGCCAGCACCTGGCCCTGGTAGGCGTAGTCGTCCGAGATGGTCAGCTTGGGCTGGGCGTCCACCCCGAAGCGCACCCGGTAGGCATACCAGCCCTGGGGCTTGGCAGGCTTTTCGCCAGGGGACTCGTGCCAGACCCGGATGTCCGCCATGTACCGGCCGTTGGCGCCGAAGCGGAACTCCGCGTACTCCTCGCCGCTGCCGTGGAACACCACCTCGCCGGCCTCGTTCTCGATGGTCAGCTCGGCGCGGGTGCCCCACCCGGGCAGGGCCAGCACCGGGCCCGCGTGGTCAAAGGTGCCCAGCTCCTGCAGGGCCAGCCCGGGCGAGAGCTGAAACTCCCGCTCGATGACCCCGCCCAGGATGGGCACGGCCCAGTCGTAGCCCACGTTCTCGAGGGTCTGCCCCTCAAAGGTCACCGGGTCGGCGGGCAGGTCCTCCTGCCCGGCGCGGCTGTACAGAAAGGCCAGCACACCGCCCACCAGCAGGGCGGTCATCACGGCCACCATGATGATCCACAGGCACAGCTTGCCCACCGCACGCAAAACCTTCATCGCGTTCGCCTCCTTTGCACATCCCTGTTGCCGGGCGCACCGCCCGGCCTTTGCAAATTCCCTTACACTTTATAAAACGAATCAGCCCCCCAAATGATTGCAGGCCTGGCACCACACCGGCCCCAAAACGACAAATGGCCGCCCCGCGCCTTCGGCGCAGAGCGGCCCTGAGCGGGCTTTGCCCGCTTTTGTTCGCTTATTCCTCGGCAGCGGCGTCCTCGACCACAGGGGCCTCCACGACCACTTCCTCCTCCTCGGCTTCCGCGATGGGCTCGGTCTCGCCGGCCTCCTCCTCAACGAAGTCCTCACTGAACAGCAGCTCTTCGTACTCGTCCAGCTCCTTCTCACGGCGGCGCAGGTACAGCGCAGCGGCCACGACGGCGCCTACAGCAGCAGCCAGGGCCACAACAATGGCAACAAATGTAGTCTTCTTCATGGTTTTTTCCTCCTTGTTGGGGGCCGGCGTTCGTCGTTCGCCGCCGGTTTCTGTTTATACATTCATTATACCCGCACAAATGTCGGATTACAACACCCACACGGTGGGATTTATCCCTCCAGCATCCGCGCCCGCCACGCCTTGAATGCGCCGGGCAGGGCGTACTCTCCGGCCAACTGCTCCGGCGCAGCCCACACGCAGCCCTGGGGCGCGGGGGCATCCTCCACCGGGCACAGCCAGCCCTCCATGTGCCATTCCAGATGGCTGAAGATGTGCTTCGCCCGCCCCAGCGGCTGGGGCGTTTCGGCGGCAA
>JAFUQL010000328.1 GCA_017472375.1 Oscillospiraceae bacterium
CCCCCGCGCACGAATGCCCTCCTGAACAAACCGAAAGGAGCCCTTGCCATGACCGAACCCATCAAATGCCCCCACTGCGGCAGCGATGACCTGTTTGCAGGGCGCGCCGCCAACCAGTGGATGTGCGGCAGCTGCGGCAAAAAATTCACCCCGGAGCAGGCTGCCCCGGTGCAGCCCATGAGATTCTTGATCAGCTACGGCCGGCCGGAGGCGGAGATCTGCCGCCGCATCAAGGCCGCCCTGGAGCAGCGCGGCCATACGGTCTGGTTCGACGAGACCGACAACAAGGCCGGCCAGGACTGGCGCGCCTCCATCACCCGCGGCGTGGCCTCCAGCAACGGCGTGCTGGCCTGCCTGAGCAAGCACTCGGTGCGCGACCCCGGCGCCTGCCTGGAGGAGCTGAGCATCGCCGTGGGCATCCAGGGCGGCAACATCCACACCGTGCTGCTGGAGCCCGAGCGGGAGGTGCGCCCGCCGGCCTCGGTGTCGCACCTGCAATGGCTGGACATGAGCGACTGGCGGTGCCACGGCCCGGTGGGCTCGCCGGAGTTCGAGGCCTGGTTCGCCCCCCGCATGGAGCAGCTCGCCGCCGTGCTGGAGAGCCCCGAGAGCCAGGCGTTCAGCGGGTGGTTCAGCCGCATGTTCCCCGACCTGGAGGAGTACCGCGCCCGCTGCCGCCCTGCGCTGGGCCTGGTGATGGCCTCGCCCACGCCCCTGCCCGCCGAGACCCTGCGCCGGCTGCTGGGCTGGAGCCGGGACGAACTGAACGACTTTGTGCTGCGCATGGAGGTACACCTGTGCAGGGGCACCAACGAATTCGGCGATGAGACGCTGAGCTTCAGCCACAAGGACCTGGCCGACTGGCTCGGCAGCCGGGAGGCGGGCTTCTTCCGCTGCGACCTCATCGATGCATACCTGCAGCTGACGGACGGGATGCAGGCCCTGTTCCAGGCGGGCATAGAGGAGCTGAGCCTCTGGGAGGCGGCGTACCTGCCCGTCCTGATGTGGGACATCGGGGCGGATGCAGCGCTGACCCAGTACGGGATGGAGCGGGCATTCGTGGCCCGCGTTCTGGAGGCCGGCGACCACTGCCGGACCCGGGGCAAGCTGGAGGACGCACTGCGGCATTACGAGACCCTGCAGCGGCTCTGCGGGGCGGTGGAGGCCAACCGGGGCACCCCGGACGACCTGTGGGACCTGAGCGTCAGCTGTGAACGCATGGGCGACGTGTTTCAGGCGCAGGGCCGGCTGGAGGATGCGCTGGCGCTGTACGAGGAGGCCCGCGAGCTGGAGGAACATCTGGTGAAACGGCGGGGCACCCCGGACGACCTGTGCGCGCTGGGGATCTGTTGTATGAATGTTGCGGACGCCCTCAATGCGCTGGGCCGGCCGGACGAGGCCCTTGCCCGGTACCGGGAGAGCCTGGCCCACTTTGAGCGGCTGGCCGAACAGCGCGGCACCCCGGACGACCTGAATGCACTGCGCATCGTCCAGGAGCGCATCGCAGAACTGACCGGGACCCAGCGCCTGCCCAAGGCAAAGGACCGCACAGAGACGGACTTTGCGAAGCGGTGAGATGCCGCGGCGAAGCGCCTCCATAAAAACCAAAAAAACAGCCGCCCCCGGCCGGGGGCGGCTGTTGCTGGTTTTTGGGGGTGCGGGGAGGGTCACTCCTCGGTGCGGTCGTCGATGCCGTTCTGGTCGATGTCCGGGAACAGCCCGGGCTCGGGCGGGGCGTCGGGGGCGTCGGCGGGGGCTTCGCCCTCGGGGCGCGGGCCGGGGGCCGGGGCACCGCCGATCAGCTCGCTGGTGCGGATGCCGTTGCGGCGGCGGCAGTCCTCCACGCACTGGCTCAGCACGTCCTTCACCTTCTGGGGGTTCCTGACGTGCCGGATCTCCACCACCGGGATGGTGGCGTCGCTGCTCTGCACCAGCAGGGTGCCCACGCCGAACAGCCGGTCGGCCAGCGACCGGGTCAGGCTGATGTCCTTGATGCGGTACAGCCGCACTTCCTCCTCGCGCAGGTTCAAAAAGCCCGTGTTCACGAACAATTTGTTCGCCGTGAGCGAGTAGGCCGTGAAGGTGAGCGGCAGGCCCAGCCAGCGCTTGCGGTCACGCCACAGCACCGGGTCTTCGGCCACGCTCACCGCGAATTCGCCGTTTTTCAGGGGGGTGTTCTCTGCCATAAAAGCACCTCCTGTCGCGCTTTTTTACACTTTGACGATCCAGCCCTTCTCGTCGGGCAGCTTGCCCCACTGGATGCCGGTCAGGGTGTCGTACAGCTTCTGGGTCAGCTCGCCGATCTGGCCGCCGCTGATCTGGACGCTCTCGCCCTTCCAGGTCAGCTCCTTGACGGGGCTGACCACGGCGGCGGTGCCGGTGCCGAAGACCTCCTCCAGCTTGCCGTCG
>JAFUQL010000329.1 GCA_017472375.1 Oscillospiraceae bacterium
CAGATCCTGTCGGTGGGCATGGAGGTGCGCAAGGCGTGGCTGCTGCCCCTGCTGGCCGAAGTGCTGCGGGCGGATGGCCAGACCATCCGGGGCATCTACCAGCGCAACGATGCCGCTCTGCGGGAAAAAGAGGGCCTTGCCCAGGGCAAGGGCTGGCTGGACATCCCCGGCGAAGCCCACCCGGACAGCACCGAGACCGAGATCTGCGAGAACGGCGTGTACTACCATGTGGACTTTGAAAATGGCCAGAAGACCGGCTTTTTCCTCGACCAGAAGTACAATCGCCGGGCGGTGGCCAAGCTGGCCCGGGGCAAAACGGTGCTGGACTGCTTCACTCACACCGGCAGCTTTGCGCTGAACGCCGCCAGGGGCGGCGCCGCCCGGGTCACCGCGGTGGATGTGAGCGCCTCCGCCGTGGAGATGGCCCGCCGCAACGCCGAGCGCAACGGGCTGGATGGGGTGATGGACTTCACCTGTGCGGATGTGTTCGACCTGCTGCCCAGGCTGGAGGCCGAGGGCAGCCCCTACGACTTCATTATCCTCGATCCGCCGGCCTTCACCAAGGCGCGCAAGACCGCCCAGAACGCCATGCGCGGCTACAAGGAGATCAACTACCGGGCCATGAAACTGCTGCCCCGGGGCGGCTACCTGGCCACCGCAAGCTGCAGCCACTTCGCCAGCGAGGCCATGTTCATCAAGATGCTGCACGCCGCCGCACACGACGCCAACCGCCAGCTGCGGCAGATCGAGGTGCGCCAGCAGGCCCCGGACCACCCCATCCTGTGGAACGTGGAGGAGACGGATTATCTGAAGTTTTTCCTGTTTCAGGTGATCTGACCCGGGGCCATACGAAAATGCGGCCCGTGACAAAGCAAAGTTTTGTCAGTTTGCCAGTTGACCGGGCCCTTTTTCGGACAGTATAATTTTACCATTGAAAAGCGGCAAAGGGGCCGCGGGACAAGGCCCGCGGCCCCTTTGCGTTTCACAGCGGCCCACAGGAGGGGTGAGGCCGATGCCCGCCGTAAACGCTTGTATAAGGAGTAAGACGATGGCAGCAAACGTAATGGAGATCTACGGCAGCAAAGTTTTCAACGAGCATGTGATGAAAGAGCGCCTGCCCAGCGCCACCTACCGGAGCCTGAAGGCCACCCTGGAGAAGGGTCAGCCGCTGGACATCGAGGTGGCCAACGTGGTGGCCAGCGTGATGAAGCGCTGGGCCATGGAGCTGGGCGCCACCCACTACACCCACTGGTTCCAGCCTCTGACCGGCATCACCAGTGAGAAGCACGACGGTTTTGTCAGCCCCATGAAGGACGGCACCGCCATCATGGAGTTCAACGGCAAGGAGCTGGTGCGCAGCGAACCGGACGCATCCAGCTTTCCCAACGGCGGCCTGCGCGCCACCTGTGAGGCCCGCGGCTACACCGCGTGGGATCCCACCAGCTACGCTTTTGTGAAGGACGGCGTGCTGTGCATCCCCACCGCCTTCTGCAGCTACAACGGCGAGGCGCTGGACGCCAAGACCCCGCTGCTGCGCAGCCTGAAGGTGCTGTCCGACCAGGCCTGCCGCATCCTGAAGCTGTTCGGCAAGGATGTGGAGCACGTCTCGGTCACCGTGGGCGCGGAGCAGGAGTACTTCCTCATCCGCAAGGAGGACTATGCCGCCCGCAAGGATCTGATCCTCACCGGCCGCACCATGTTCGGCGCCATGCCCACCAAGGGCCAGGAGATGGAGGAGCACTACTTCGGCGCCCTGCGTCCGGTGGTGGCGGCCTTCATGGAGGATCTGGACACCGCCCTGTGGGAACTGGGCATCCCTGCCAAGACCAAGCACAACGAGGTGGCCCCCTGCCAGCACGAGCTGGCCCCCATCTTTGACACCGCCAACATCGCCGTGGATCACAACCTGCTGACCATGGAGATGATGAAGAAGATCGCCGAGAAGCACGGGCTGGCCTGCCTGCTGCACGAGAAGCCCTTCACCGGCGTGAACGGCAGCGGCAAGCACGACAACTGGTCCCTGACCGCCGACAAGCAGAATCTGCTGGATCCCGGCGAGACCCCCAAGGACAACCTGCAGTTCCTGCTGTTCTTCGCCGCGGTCATCAAGGCGGTGGACCTGTATCAGGATCTGCTGCGCGCCACCGTGGCCAGCCCCGCCAACGACCACCGTCTGGGCGGCAACGAGGCGCCCCCGGCCATCATCTCCATGTTCGTGGGCGACGATCTGGCCGCCGTGCTGGACGCGGTCTCCACCGACAGCGAGTATGCCGGCCCCGGCCGTCAGCGCATCGATCTGGGCGTGGACGTGCTGCCCAAGTTCAAGAAGGACAACACCGACCGCAACCGCACCAGCCCCTTTGCCTTCACCGGCAATAAGTTTGAGTTCCGCATGCCCGGCTCCAACATGAATCTGGCGGACGCCAACACCACCCTGAACACCGCCGTGGCCAAGGTGCTGAAGGGCTACGCCGACGAGCTGGAGCAGGCCGAGGACTTCCACACTGCGGTGGTGGCGCTGGTCAAGCGCACCCTGCACGACCACAAGCGGATCATCTTCAACGGCAACGGCTACAGCGCCGAGTGGGAGGCCGAAGCTGCCCGCCGGGGTCTGTACAATCTGCGCAACACGGTGGACGCCGCCGCCGCCATGCCCGCTGAGAAGAACATCGCCCTCTTTGAGGAGATGGGCGTCATGACCCGTACCGAGCTGCTGAGCCGCTACGAGGTCAAGGTGGAGAACTACTCCAAGGTGCTGCACATCGAGGCACTGACCATGGTGGAGATGGCCAACAAGCAGCTCATCCCCGCCGCGGCCGACTACATGGGGGACATCGCCGGCACCGTGGCCGCCAAGCGCACGGTGAGCGACTGCCTGCCCTGCCGCGCCGAGATGAAGATCCTGGAAAAGGTCAGCGCCGGCACCGACGCCATGAGCGACGCGGTGGACGCGGTGACCGCCGCCGTGGAGCGCGCCGAGGCTCAGGCCGACTCGCTGGAGAAGGCGAAGGTCTACCGGGATCAGGTGCTGCCGGCCATGGCCGCCCTGCGTGCCGCCGCCGACGCCACCGAGGTGGTCTGCGGCGAGGAGTACTGGCCGCTGCCCAGCTATTCCAAGATGCTGTACTATGTGTGATGCGTTTTGGATGAAA
>JAFUQL010000330.1 GCA_017472375.1 Oscillospiraceae bacterium
CGCCGACCTGCCCTTTACCATGCAGAGCATCGCCAAGGCCTTCGCCCTCATTCTGGCACTGGAGAGCATCGGCACCGACGCGCTGTTTCAGCGGGTGGGGGCGCACCCCAGCGAAGCCCCCTTCAACAGCCTGCCCGCCGTGATCGACGGCCGCTGTGTGCCCGCCAACCCCATGCTGAATGCCGGCTGCTTCGTCACGCTGGACAGCATCCCCGGCGAGGAGGTCTTTCCCCGCTTTGAGGCCCGGGTGCGGACGCTGTGCGGCAGCGGAGCCATCGCACCGGACGAGGCGGTCTGCCGCTCGGAATGGGCCACCTGCACCCGCAACCGGGAGATCCTTGCGGTGCTGCAGCAGGCGGGCGCCCTGCGCCGCAGCCCCGGGGAGATCCTGGAGCTGCACATCCGCACCAGCGCCCTGCAGGTCACCGCCTGCGATCTGGCCTTTTTCGGGGCGGTACTGGGCAGCGGCGGGCTGGATCCCCGCAGCGGCCGCCGCCTGGTGGACGCCGGGGTGGTGCGCATCGTCTGCACCATCCTGTTCCAGTGCGGCATGTACAACGCCAGCGGCCCCTTTGCCCTCTCGGTGGGGCTGCCCGCCAAGAGCGGTGTAGGCGGCGGCATCGCCGCCGCAGGTCCCGGGCTGGGCATTGGCGTGTATGGGCCTGCGCTGGACGGCTGCGGCAACAGCGTGGGCGGACAGAAGGTGCTGGAGCATCTCTCCCAGGCACTGAAGCTGCACCGGTTCGCCCTCTGACCCGGACAAAAAAGCGCATCCGACCGCTGCCCCGGCCGTGCCGGCGCGGCGGTTTTGTATTAGAATCTCTGTAAACAGAGGGGGGCTCCTGTGCGCGGCAGCACTTTTGCACACTGCATCTGCGCCGCGCTATAGAGGCAAAGAAAATCACGAGATCATGTGCTTTTCGCGTACGATATGCTATACTGTGGGTACGATAACACGGCCTGCCCTGCGCAGGCCCATCCCACAGCAAAGGAGCGAACGCCCCATGAAGCTTACCACCCGAGACCGCCTGCTGATGGCGCTGACCGTATTTTCTCTGTTTTTCGGCGCGGGCAACCTGATCTTCCCGCCCTTTCTGGCCGCACAGGCCGGCCCTCACACCTGGCCCGCCATGGTGGGCTTCTGCCTGACCGCCATCGGCTGCCCGGTGCTGGGCGTGGTGGCGGTGGCCCGCTTCGGCAGCCTGGAAAAACTGGCCGGGCGGGTACACCCGGTCTTTGCCAGCGTGTTCATCCTACTCATCTACCTGTCCATCGGCCCGGGCCTGGCCATCCCCCGCACTGCCAGCACCAGCTTTGAGATGCTGGCGCTGGCCTTCGCCGGACCGGACGCCCCGCTGGGGCTGCTGCAGGCGGGCTACAGCCTGCTGTTCTTTACCGTGGCCACCGTCATCGCCCTGAAGCCCGCCGCCCTCACCCAGCGGCTGGGCAAGGTGCTGTGCCCGACCCTGCTGTGCCTCATCGCGGTGCTGTTTGCGGCGGCGCTCACCGCGCCCCACAGCTATGGCCCCGTGACCGCCCAGGTCTACGCGTCCGCCGCCCCGCTGCAGGGCTTTCTGGACGGCTACCAGACCATGGACGCCATCGCGGCGCTGGTGTTCGGCGGGGTCATCGCCCTGAACCTGCGCGGGCTCGGAGTGGAGGACGACAAGGCCATGCTCACCGAGACCACCCGCGCGGGTCTGGGCGCCGGTGTGCTGCTGCTGGCGGTGTACTGTGCGCTGGCCCATGTGGGCGGCGTGTCCGGCGGGGCGTGGCCCGGTGCGGCCAACGGCGCTCAGGTGCTCACCAACATGGCGGGCGGCGTGTTCGGCCATGGAGGCATGGTGCTGCTGGCGGGCATCTTCGTGGTGGCCTGCCTGAACACCTGCATCGGCCTGCTGTCTAGCGTAGGCGGATGCTTCCACCGCCTTGTGCCCCGGGTGCCCTATCCGGCATGGGTGGGGCTGTTCGCCCTGCTCAGCATGGCCATCTCCAACGCGGGCCTGAACCAGATCCTCGCGCTGTCGGTGCCGGTGCTGAACCTGCTGTATCCCCCGGCCATCGTGCTGATCCTGCTGGCTTTTGTGCCCGGCAGCGCCGACCGGCCTCTGCTGTGGCCCCTCGCGGGCTGGGTCACCACCGCTGTCAGCGCCCTGACCTGTGCCGGCCGTGCCGGCCTGCTGCCTGCTGCGCTCACCGGCCTGCTGGAGCATCTGCCCCTCTATTCCATGGATCTGGCCTGGCTGCTGCCTGCGGCCATCGCAGCGGCGGCGGGCTGGTGTGCCCGCCGTACCGCTGAATAAACCATCCTCAAGGAGGTCTGCCCATGCGCATCACCTATCTGGACCACTCCGGCTTCTGTGTGGAGCTGCCCCGCCACATCCTCGTGTTCGACTGGGTGAAGGGCGAGCTGCCCGCCGGCCTCGACCCCGCCCTGCCCATGGTGGTGTTCGCCAGCCATTTCCACGGCGACCACTTCACCTTTGAGCTGTTCCGCCGTCTGGCCGGGCGCCCCAATGTCCACTATGTGCTGGGCCGGGACATCAAAAAGCAGTGGTCGCGGGGCTATTTCGCCGCCCACGGGGTGGACAGCACACTCTACGAGCAGCTGCACTTTATGGGCGCAGGCGAGACCCTCTGCCTGGAGGGGCTGACCGTGTCCACCCTGCGCAGCACCGACAGCGGTGTGGCCTTCATCGCGGAGGACGGCACCCGGCGGCTGTACCATGCGGGCGATCTGAACTGGTGGGTGTGGGCCGGGGAGACCCCGGAGTACAACCGGCAGATGACCGCGGATTTTCTGGCCGAGATGGCCAAACTGGACGGGCAGCGGTTCGATGCAGCCTTCCTGCCGCTGGACCCCCGCCAGGAGGCCGACTACGCCCGGGGCTTCGACTGCTTCATGCGCCGCACCGACACCGCGCAGGGCTGGCCCATGCACTTCTGGGAGGACGAGAGCGTGTTTGAGCGCCTCGCCGCCGACCCCTGCTCCGAGCCCTACCGGGCCCGCATTGCCCCGGTAAGCCTGTACCACCGATAAACAACAGCGCCGCCCCGCACCGTTCTGACCCGGTGCGGGGCGGCGTTTTGTATTGTTTTTTGGTGCGGGGTCAGTCGTCGGCTTCCTCCTCGCCGGCCACATCGCGGATGCTCTCGTTGTTCAGCCAGTCCTTGTCCGGGCGGCAGACGAGGCGGGCATCCACATAGGCCATGTCCAGCGTGAGGATGGTGGCCCCCAGATACGCCCCGCTGGGCTGCCGTTCCACCACCAGCGCCACATCGTCCCGGCCGCTGCCGTTCAGATCCAGCGGCAGCATCAGGCTCATGCTGTTGTGGGTGGGGAAGTAAGCGGGCAGGGCGGTCTGGTAGTTCCAGCGCACCCGCTTGACGGCGCGCTCCACGGCGGAGTTCAGCCGATCCACCAGGCGGTTGCGGGCCCGCTGGTTCGTCTCCAGATAGGAGCGCAGATCTTCAAAGCGATCATCCCGCTCGGCGGGGGCCGCTGCCTCCAGCCGGTCCAGCAGGCGCACGGCCTCCGGGCTCTCCAGCTCGCTGCGCAGCACGTCCACCGGCCAGCGGTGCAGGCGCTCCAGCACAATGTGGTTCTTGTCCATCTCCGGCAGCTTGCTGCAGTCGTACAGCAGATCCTCCGCCTTGAAGTAGCGGGCGGGCTGGGGCAGGCTGCTGAAGCAGCTCACGATCTTCTTGCCCCAAAGGCCCTCGCCCTTGACGCAGAGATCCTGGAACCTCCAGCGCCAGCGGGGGTTTGCGGCGTTGGGCACGAACACCGCGTAGATGTCGTCGTAGGTGTCGTTCACAAGGCCGGTGTTGAAGACGGCCAGGCGGTCGCCCTCCGTCACCTTGCCCTCCAGCTGCAGCCGGTAGAAGGTGTAGCACAGATAGCTTTTCAGCACCGGCTTGCGGTTGTTGTCCGCAAAGTCCCAGTTTTCCTTCAGGGCCATATCGGCCAAACGGTTCAGCAGCTCCTCCCAGCTGCCGATGTAGGCCCAGCGCTCCAGCGCCTGACGGGGCGGGGCGGGGCTCACCCGCTTCAGCACCCACGGTGCGCCGTCCGCCCGCTGGTTGGGGACGATGAGCGCCTGCAGAGGCCGGCCGTGAGGGGTCTTCCACTGGTCCACCTGGAACAGATACCCGTCCTTCACCGGGCAGACCTGCCCCGCTGCGTGGGCGCGGGTGTAGCTGTCCCGCAGCATCTGCATCTCCTCAGGGGTGGGGCAGAGCCGCAGAGTCTTGTTTCTGAGATCCACATACGCGTCGTTCAGCAGGCAATACATGGCGTTGTACACCGCCTGCGGGATGAACACCTCCGCCTCGCTCAGGCTCTCGGGCAGTGCCAGGGGCACGTCCGGCGCAGGGGCGGGCTCCGGCCTGGGCGCGGGAACAGTTCCGGCCGGCTCGGCCGTGCGCTGCTTTCTCAGGGTGCCGATAAAGAGGCAGATGCCCTTGCCGGCCTCCCGGTTGTTGGGGCTGACCGCCTGGAACAGCGGCTCACCTGCCGGGGTGGAAAATCCGGTGGGGAAGTAATAGGAGTTCTCCTGATGGATGTTTCTGCGGGCGAAGCACAGGCGGCGGCCCAGGGCGTAGTTCTCCCGCAGGGTACGCCACTGCTCCGCGCTCAGGCGGGCCATCTCGTCGGCCGTACCGCCGCTGATGCCGCTCAGCAGGCTTTTCTGGGCATTGAGGGTGACGTACACCTGCGCCCCGTCGGCGGGCAGAGGTTCCAGCAGGGCCGGTTCCACCTGCGCAAACCCGTATTGCTCCATGCCCTCCCAGCCGGGGGCAGGAGAAGGGGCCTTGGGGGCGGGCGGAGTGTCCTTCGCCAGCAGAGCTTCGATCTCCGCGGCGGTGGGCAGCGCCGGGGCATCCTCATCCCAGCAGGGGTCGGGCATCAGGTAGATGCCCGCGCCCACGCCCAGGCCGCCGGGAAGCTGCACAGCGCAGCGGTCCATGGCGCCCAGCATCTGGCCCAGCTTCGCGTAGCCCAGTGCCTTAAAATCAAACTCAAACTTTTTCAGGGTGGCTCCCACGGCGGAGGTCAGCAGCCGCTCGCCCGCCGGGAAGCACTCGCGCAAAAAGGTGTACAGCATTTTCTGGGCGTTCACCGGCATTTTGGGGATCGCCGGGTCGCTGCCGTCGGCCATGGGCAGATGGCGGATGCCGCGCAGCACCCAGCGCTCCTCTCCATGTCCGGGGGCCTGCGGGCACACGGTCATGTACAGCAGCGTGCCCCAGGCGCTGGGAATGCGGGTCAGCAGGTCCCAATTGTCCGCACCTGCGGTGCTGGCGCGCACGGCATCGTGGAGCGCTGCATAGGCAACTTCCGCCAGGATGCGCTCCTCCAGCTCCTCCGGCCCCAGCTCCTCTTTCAGGCACTGCTTCACCTGCTCGGCCACCGTTGCGGTGATGCGCACACCGCCCTCCAGCGATACGCGCCCCGCCTCCGTAAAGCCCCAGTGCAGCACCGCCTCCTGCCAGCTCTCGGCCGTTCCGGCTCTGTGTTCCATGTTTGCGCCTCCATTCAACGATCTCTTTGTTTCAAACGATCCCGCAGCATTCTGTATGTATCCTTCTCTTGCCGGCGGGCCAAATGTCTGCCGCGCTCCGCCTT
Source organism: Oscillospiraceae bacterium (assembly GCA_017472375.1). Lineage (GTDB taxonomy): Bacteria > Bacillota > Clostridia > Oscillospirales > Ruminococcaceae > SFJ001. The sequence goes on from JAFUQL010000330.1 coordinate 5,630, forward strand.
TACAGGAACACCGTCAGGATGGGTACGGTGATCAGGCTGGCCAGGGTGGAGATAAACACGCACTTGGAGCCGAACTCTGCATCCGCCCCGTATTTGGCGGCCAGAATGGCGGTGGTGCTGCCGATGGGCATCCCTGTGAGCACCACCGAGACCCCCAGTGTCAGCGGATCCACGGCCAGCGCCTTCAGCACGGCCAGCAGCGCAAAGGGCAGGGCGATCTGGCGCACTGCCGTCAGAAGGAACGCCTTCGGCTCCAGCACGCTGCGCACATCCACATCCGCCAGGATCATGCCCACAATGGCCATGGCCAGAGGGGTGGTACAGCCGCCCAGCGCGGTCACCGACTTGTTCAGGAAGCCGGGCAGCGTCAGGCCGGTGAACATCTTGATGAGGCCCAGCTCCACCGCGATGATGCCCGGGTTCAGCAGCACATTCTTCACCCGCTGCTTCAGGGGTGCCTCGGTGAACAGGCTGATGCCCGCCGACCACATCAAAATGCGGGTGGGGATGATGGCAAGACTGCCCAGAAACAGCCCCTCCGCCCCGTAGGCGCTCTCGATCACCGGCAGCCCTGCAAAGCCCGCGTTGCTGACCAGCGTGCCGTACTGCAGGATGCAGCGCTCCCGGGGCTGCACCCAGTTGTAGGCGATACGCCCGATGAGCAGGGCAGCAGTAGCCACCACCGTGGCAATGAGCAGGGCCAGGGCGCCCTGCTTCATATCCTCGGCGGTCAGACCGGTCTGAAAGGAGTTGAAGATCATGCAGGGCAGGGCGATGTTGACGACGAACTCGGTGAAGGCCGGCCTTGCCTCTGCCTTCAGCAGCCCGGACTTGCGGCAGCCCCAGCCCACCAGCATATACACGAACAGCACCGACTGGATGCCGGCCATTCGGACAAAATTTTCCACGCTTCGCGCCCTTCTTTCTCTCAGTTTCCTTTATCCATTATGGGCGTTGGTCCTCAAAAAAGCAAGGCAGACGGCGGGCAGCGCCCAGCCCTTGCACAGATTGCACAAACGGTTTGTCGTTCTCTTGTGCGCTCCGCCAGTTTACTTTTCCGCTCTTTCTGTTATATCGTTATATTGTATGACCTGCCGGGCGGGCGGGGGGCCTGCCCCGATGCGCCGCCGCGCCCGGCCAAACGGAAAGGACCGCCCCATGCCTACCCCCAATGGACCCCTCACCGGCGAGGCCCTGCTGGAACAGCTCCGGCAGGAGCGCCGGGCCGTTCTCGTCAGCCTTGTGCTGTACGTCCCCATCATCGTGCTCGTATTTGTGCTGTTCTTCGTGCGGCCCCTTGTGGCGCTGGCGGTCACCGCAGTGGCCGCAGGCTTTCTTATGCTGGTGGTACGCCCCCGCATGAAGGCCTACAGCGAACATATGCTGCAGGAGAACCTGCGCCGCACTCTGTACGCCCGGCTGAACTGCAGCCCCGCCAGTGAGACCAACGGCGGGCGCATCACGGAGCAGACCGTGCGCGATGCCCGGCTGCTGCCTCTGGCCGACCGCAAGGACCCCTGTATGTGCCGGCACGGCATCGCCGGCGAGGCGGAGGGGATCCCCACCGCCATGTGCGACGTGGTGCTGACCCAGACCTACCGCAAAAAGCCCGGCGGCAAACCCAAGCTGCTGTTCAACCCCGGCTGCTGGCTGCACTTTGACCTGCCCCGGAACACCGGCCGTGACTGGCGGCTGCTGGACAAAAAAACTCTGCCCGCCGACACCCGGGCGGACTTCTATCACGCCCAGACCGAACTGGCCTCCGCCGACCTGCCCGAGGGCGTTCTGCCCCGGTTTGCCCTGTACGTCCCCGCAGAGGGCGGGCAGCGCCCCACCAACGCGGTGCTGCGGCAGGTGCAGCGGCTGGTCGGGGAGAGCAACGCCGCCATCGCCATCTCCCTGCGGGGGGACCGGCTGGATGTGTTCCTGCGGGGGCGGGTGCTCGCGCCGGACTTCAACCCTGCCGACGCCCCCACCCTGGAGGAGCTGGACGTGAGCCCGGTGCCCGAGCTGGAGCAGGTGCTGCGGCTGGCCAAACTCATCGCCGGCGAGGACTGACCCCAACACTCAATGCGCAAAAGCGCCCCGTGCCATACGGCACGGGGCGCTTTTTGTCATTTTTCGCTCAGAACAGGTGATCTGCCACCCGCATGCAGCCGTGGCCGTCCACACAGTACAGGGTGATGCGGCTGCCTTTTTCGGTCACATGGGCGGGCAGGCGCACCAGCCCGTCCTCCAGCACGGCGTCGTGATAGAACCGCTTGTGGGCGGTGGTGGCCCGGGGCAGATCCTCCGGGCGCGTGTACATGACCGAGTGCTGGTCGGCGGCAGGCATCGGGCAGGGCTTGCCGCCCTGCACCAGCTGCCACAGGGTGCTGCCGTCCTCAGCGGGCTCCGCGCGGCCCTCAGCAGGCACCAGCTGGCAGCCGAGGCGCTGGGGCCCATGCTTGCCGCCGTGGCGGAACTTGTGGTCCACGATCAGGCAGCGGCCCTCCCACGCCTGTGCAAATCGCTCCACCGGCACCCGGATGCGGGCCGCCTCGTCGTCCGGGGCAGCGGGGTCGTTCAGCATCACCCACACCTGGCCGCCGGCATCGGTGGTGGTGCCCCGCACCACCACCCGGTGGCTGGCCGGCAGGGCGGCGATCTCCTCCGGCGTGAGCTCCTCCCGGGGGGCGGGGGGCTCCGGAACGGCCGGCCCAGCAGGAGTCTCGCCCTCAGGGGCCTCGGGAGCCGGCTCGGGCTCGGGCGGGGTATACAGCAGCCCGGGGCGCACAGCGGCCAGGATGCCGTTTTCGTTCCTCAGCGCATCCCGCAGACCGTTCATATCCAGCCACGCCTGCCAGGCGCTGAAGCCCATCGAACCGGCAGCAGCGCCCAAAAAGGCCAGGTTGTACCCGCTGGGGCTGTCACAGTCGCAGTCCCGGGAGAGGTGCGCCAGCTCCTCGGGCAGGACATCCTGCCCCCAGCGGTTCATCAGGCTGGCCAACGCAGTGGGCCCCGCAATGGAGCCGGGCAGCCCCACGCCCCGATCTTGCATGCTGTAGGCGGGGATGCGCAGCTCCCGGTTCAGGGGGCGGTTTTCCCGGCCATCCGCCTTTACCGGGCGCACGCTGGCGGCCAGCAGCCGCAGGGTGGGGGTCTGCTTGTCGTCCTCGGTGTACAGGTAGGCGCGCAGCTGGGCACAGCTTCCCGGCGCACCGGCGGGCAGCACCATAGTGCCGCCCCGCACAAAGATCTCCTCCTCAGTGGGCTGCTGCCACACGCCCCAGCGGTTCATCCAGGGGCTCCAGCGGCCAAAGCCGCGCCAGCTGCTCCAGCGGCCGCTCTGCAATACCCGCGCCTGTACCTCCACCGTGGTGCCCGGCGGTGTGTCGGCGTTCCAGCTCACCAGCAGCCGGTCAAAGGCGGGCAGGCGCAGGGCAGGGGTGGTGTAGCAGCCGTAGGCCAGATGGTCGCCGTCGGCCTGGTCCAGCACCACGCCGCCCTCATCCAGGGTCACGTTGTCCAGTTCGCCCCGGGCCAGCTCCTCGGTCCCGCGGATCACCCGTGTGTTTTCCATGGGGTCTGCTCCTTTCAGGCTGTCATTCGTCGGCGTTCATCTCCGCCTCGCGGCGCTGTCCGATGCGCTCCTCGATGCGGAAGGTCTCGTTGATGGGGGGATAGACCGCCTGCACAGCGGCCAGTACGCAGGGCCAGAAGCCCAGCAGGGGAATGGTGAACAGGCTGATGGGAGCCAGCCGCAGATGCAGCCCCCACCACACCGCCTGCAGGGCGGCGGCGCCCATCACCCGGGGCGCACTGTTCAGAAGCAGGGCCACTGCGTTCTTCAGCAGGTCGCCCAGCGGCAGTTCCATCAGGGCCATCATGGGCCACGCCGGGGCGAACAGCGCCAGGGTGACCACCATGCAGGCGGCCATGGCGATATAACCCACACCGCCGGTGCTCAGCAGCGCCCACAGCTGCACCCCGAACAGGCCAAACATCAGCGCACCCAGCGCCGCGGCCTGCCTCCAGTTGGCCTTGAATGCCCGCTTATAGCGGTGCCACCAGTAGCCCGGCTCGTCCCGCAGCGCCCGCAGAACGGTGTCGTACAGGCCGGCCAGGCAGGGGCCGGCCAGAGCGCCGCCCAGCACACAGCCGGCCAGCGAGGGCAGCAGCCCGCCGAAGATCAGCCCGTACAGGTACAGGGCCGCGCCGGGCAGGCCGGCCAGCACCACCAGCAGGTTGGCTTTCAGCAGGTCGGGGTAATCCCGGCCGATGACCTCAAAATAGCGGGAGGGCCCGGTGGCGCGGGGCGCGTCCGGGTCAACGCCCGGACCGGGGCGGTCGAAATGTCGGTTCCAGATGCTCATGGGGGCTCCTTTGTTCACAGGGACGGCCCAAAGCCGTCGTCACATTCGTAAGTTTATTGTATCGGGTTTTTGCCCGCATTACAAGTCCGCCGCCTTGCGCAGACCGGCCCCGGAGGTGTATGATGGAGCCATCTTTACCGAAACGAGGAGACCGCCATGAACATCCGCCCTGCTCTGCCCGCCGACGCCCCCGCACTGGCCGCCATCGAGGCCGTCTGCTTCCCCGCCGCCGAGGCCGCATCCCCGGCCTTCATCGCCGCCCGGCTGGCGGTGTTCCCCGAGTGCTTCTTTGTGGCCGAGGAGGCCGGGCAGCCCATCGGCTTCATCAACGGCGCGGTGTGGGACGAGCCCTGCATCCGGGACGAGCTGTTCGAGGACGCCGCCCTCCACCGCCCGGCCGGAGCGTGGCAGACGGTGTTCGGGCTGGACGTGCTGCCGGAATACCGCCGCCAGGGGGTGGCCGCCGCCCTGATGCGCGCCCTGCTGGACGCCGCCCGTGCCGCCGGGCGCAGAGGCGCGGCGCTGACCTGCAAGGAACACCTCATCCGCTACTATGAGCGCCTGGGCTATCGGTGTCTGGGCGTGTCCGCCAGCGTACACGGCGGCGCGGTCTGGTACGATATGATCGCTGAATTCTGACCTGACGCAAAAACACCGCCCCGCCGGGCGGTGTTTTTGCATTTTGGGGTTGACAGAGCGCGGCCCATGGTGTATTCTTGTATTAAGCACTTAACACAATAACACAAGAACAAGAGGTGCAGGCCATGCCTTTCCAATTCGACACCGCCCGCCCGCTGTACATCCAGCTGGCGGAACTTCTGACCCGGCGCATCGCCGCAGGGGACTGGCCGCCCGGGGCACGGCTGCCCTCGGTACGGGAGCTGGCGGCAGACATGGGGGTGAACCCCAACACCATGCAGCGGGCGCTGGCCGAACTGGAGCGCGCCGGTCTGGTACACGCCGAGCGCACCGCTGGCCGCTTCGTCACCGAGGACGCGGGGTGCATCGCCGCCACCCGCACCCGCCTTGCCGCCGCGCATGTCCGGGCCTTTGCCGCCGAGATGGCCGCACTGGGCTACACCCGCGCCGAGCTGCTGGCGGCCCTGACCGAATTACCCGACCCCATCCAACCAGAGGAGGAACCCCATGGATGAACTGCTTTTGTGCCGCGAGCTGACCCGCTACTACGGCTCCGAGCCGGCGCTGCTGGGGGTGGATCTGGCCATCCGCCCCGGGCGCTTCATCGGTCTTTTGGGCCCCAACGGCAGCGGAAAGACGACCCTTATGAAGCTGGCCGCCGGCCTGCTGACCCCCACCAGCGGCGGGATATGGCTGTGCGGCCACGCCCCCGGCCCCGAGAGCAAGGCGCTGGTGAGCTACCTGCCTGACCGGGAACATCTGCCCGGTGAGCTGCCGGTGGAGGGCCTTGTGGAGCTGTACACCGATTTTTATCCCGACTTCCACCCCGACCGGGCCCGCGCCATGCTGCGGGATCTGGATCTGGACCCCCGCAAGCCTCTGCGCCGCCTGAGCAAGGGCAACCGGGAGAAGGTGCAGCTGATCCTGACCATGTGCCGCCGCGCGTCCCTGTATCTGCTGGATGAGCCCATCGGCGGCATCGACCCCGCCGCCCGGGATTACATCCTGAAAACCATCCTGTCCGGCTACGACGAGGGCGCCAGCGTGGTGCTGTCCACCCACCTCATTCAGGACGTGGAGCCCATTCTGGACGAAGCGGTGTTCCTGAAGCAGGGGCGGGTGCTGTGCCACCGCGCCGCTGATGAACTGCGGCAGACCGAGGGCAAGAGTCTGGACGCCTATTTCCGGGAGGTGTACAAATGCTGAAGATCCTGAAATACGAGTGGCGCCGTCAGTACAAAGAGCTTCTGGTCCTTGGCGGGGTCTGTCTGGCGCTGGGCGCCCTGCTGGGGCTGCTTCTGGGGCGCATGACCAACCTGACCCGCGGCGTCCTCACCGCCTTTACCGACCTCGCCGGCGCACTGCCCGCCGTGGCGGTGGGGCTGCTGTTCGGCTGGGTGGGTCTGTGCGTCGCCATGGGGGTGCGGAGCGTGGTGTACACGGTCACCGCCCACACCGGGCTGTTCGGGGACGAGGGCTATTTCTGGCACAGCCTGCCCCTGCCCGCGTGGCAGCTTCTGGCAGGCCGGGGGCTCATGGCCTTCGCCCGGATGCTGGCGACCCTCTTTGTGATCGAAGTCTCGGTGATGGCCTTCATGGGCGGCGGCCTGCTGTCGAACGCCCCGCTGCGGGCAGCGCTGGCCGAGTCCGGCGTCTCCATCACCATGACCTCCGGCGCCTTTGACTTTGGCCTGATCGATCTGCTGAACAATCTGCTGCAGACCGCATGGGGCGTTGTGATGATCCAGTTCGCAGTGGTGGCGGGCAACCAGCTGCCCGAAAAGTGGCGGGTGCCCGGCGGCTTTGTGTGCTACTTTGTGGTGATGAGCCTTGCCGGCACCCTGATGGACTGGGCGGAGACCAGCGTGCTCAGCGAGATCCTGGTGCTGGTGATCACCGCGCTGGAGTGTGTCGCCGCCTTTGCGGCCTCCTGCTGGATGGTCAGCGAGCGACTGGATCTGAAGTGATCAATTTTTCCACCTGCGGCGCGCGCTTTGGTTGAAAACTCCGCCGCGCCCGCACCCCATCAAGACAAAAAAGGCCCTGCCCAGTGTGCTTGCCCGGGCAGGGCCTTCGTGTTTGGTTTTACCGCCCCTTGGCAATGCGGCAGGCGGCCAGCACGGTCTCCTTGCTGTCGCCGGAGATCAGAAAACGGCTGGCGTGGCAGAAGCGCAGACCTTCCAGGCCGCTGCGCCGCGCCACCTCCTCGGGGGGCTGGCCCGCCCAGGAGGCGGGGAAGGGGATCTTGGGGCGCTTGGTGCGCCGGTCGTTGACACACTGTGCCGACCAGCCGCCCCGCTGGCTGGGGTACACCACAAACTGGGCCTCGCTGCGGTAGAGGGCGTTTTTCCACGGGGCATAGCAGGGCAGCACCACGATGCCGTCCCGCATGTTCTTATAGGCGCGCTGCACCAGCTCGTCGGCGCGGGTCACCGCCCGGGCCTCCTCCAGCCGGTTGTTCAGGATGACCATGGCGAACTCCACCGCCCGCTCGAAGCACTCGTCCGGGGAGTCCTGGGAATCCCAGCGGGGGTTGAAGCTGCCGATGGCGTCGGCAAGGCTGTCCTGCTCGCCGGTGTTGTCGTTCAGATCCAGCGGCTGGATGAAGTTTTCGTCCAGCAGGCGGGCCTGATTCTCCCCCACAAGGCCGGGGCCAAGGACCTGCCACAGCAGGCCGAAGGCCGCATAGGGCACGCCGTTGGCCCGCTCGGGGCGGTCGATGGAGTGATGGTCAAACATTCCGTCTCCGATGTCGAATACCAGCCCGTCGAAGTCGTCGGGCACGGTGAAGCCGCGCTGGATCTTGATGTCGGGGCGGACGATGCGCAGCAGCGCGGCGCTGAACACGTCGTCTGCGTGGAATTTTCCGCCGTGGGTAAAGGCTTTTGCCGGGATCTTCATGGTGCTGTTTCCTCACGATGGGCGCATAGAGTTCAAACAGTGCCCGGCGGCGCGCCCCTGCCGGCCGGGATGGGATGACTGTAACAGGATTATAGCACATCCCCGCTCCCAGAGCAAAGCGAACTGTGTTATACTGACAAAAGAACCATTGTGGGAGGATCGTGTCATGAAGCAAGCTCCGTTCACCCTGTGCATCTGTGCGCTGAGTCTGGCCTTCACCGCCGCGCTGGCGGGGCTGTGCTTTGTGCTGCTTGGCACCCCCGCGCCTGTGCCCCTGCCCGACGCCCCCGCCGCCCGCCTGCTGGACGGCGACTGGGCCGCCGCTCTGCCCGAGGAGGGCCGGGAGGAGACCTTTGCCGCACTTGCCGCGGACACCGCTACGGCCGGGCTGGACACGCTGGCCGTGTACGGAGAC
>JAFUQL010000038.1 GCA_017472375.1 Oscillospiraceae bacterium
GTCTCGTGGATGGTGTGGCCCTCCTGCCACCAGAACTCACGGGTGCGCAGGAAGGGGCGGGTGGTCTTTTCCCACCGAACCACGCTGCACCACTGGTTGTACAGCATGGGCAGCTCCCGGTAGGAGTGCAGCACGTGGGAGAAGTGGTCGCAGAACAGGGTCTCACTGGTGGGGCGCACGCACAGGCGCTCCTCCAGAGGGTTGGAACCGCCGCTGGTGATCCAGGCCACCTCGGGGGCGAAGCCTTCCACCAGCTCGCCCTCCTTCTTCAGCAGGCTCTCGGTGATCAGCATGGGCATGGCCACGTTCTCATGGCCGGTGGCCTTGAACCGGCCGTCCAGATCCTTCTGGATGTTCTCCCAGAGGGCGTAGCCGTAGGGGCGCATGACCATGAAGCCCTTCACGCTGGAATAATCCACCAGTTCGGCTTTCAGGCAGATGTCGGTATACCACTGGGTGAAGTCCTCGCCCTGGGCGGTGATGGCTTCGACCAGCTTCTTTTTGCCGTCGCTCATGTTTGTTGCTCCTTATCTATAAAATTCATCGGCGGGAAACACAAAAAGTGCCCTGCACGCATCGGGGCAGGGCACGACAGATACACGAGGTGATCCAGAGCTCAGCTGTTGGCCTCGATGAAACGAACCACGTCGCCCACGGTGTGGAACTTCTCCACGTCCTCGTCGGGCACCTCGATGCCGAACTCATCCTCCAGGCTCATGACCATATCGACCAGATCCAGGCTGTCGGCGTCGAAATCCTCCATGATGTTGCTGTCCATGGTGATGCGGTCCTCGTCAATCTCCAGCTGCTCCGCCAGCATGCTGCGGATGCGCTCAAAAATCTCGTCCATGTCCGAAAACTCTCCTTTTTGTTGCTGTGCGCCCGGTGGGCGGCACATTCGCTGTTTGCATCTGAAATGCTGTGAAAGGCCGCGCCGGAAGAAGCATGCCCCCGGCAGGCCAAATCTATATTGTTTATATCGTATCCGGGGAACGTTGTCAAGGGTTATTTTCACCGGGAATGGCCGGTTCCGTGCGTTTACGGAAAAGGGGGGACGTTCGGACAAAAAATCCCCGAAAAATACTTGATTTCACCGTGGCTTCCCGCTATTTTATAAGTTGTATAATAAAGCAACTGCAAAGAGGGGAGATACCCGATGAAACTGTATTTTACCAAGATGCACGGCTGCGGCAACGATTACCTGTATGTGGACCAGCGCGCAGGCCTGCGCCCGGACATGGGCGAGCTGGCAAAGCGCCTGTCCCGCCGGCGGTTCTCGGTGGGCGGCGACGGCATCATCTGCATCTGTGCCCCGGTAACGGAGGGCGCGGATGGCCGGATGGTCATGTTCAATGCGGACGGCACCCGGGGCGCCATGTGCGGCAATGGGGTGCGGTGCGTGGCCCAGTGGCTGTACACCCACGGGGTGGAGAAGGACGTGCTGAACATCGACACCGACGATGGCCTGAAGGTCCTGCGGCGCACCGGCGAGGGGATGTGGCAGGCCGAGATGGGCCGGGCACGCTTCCTGCCCGAAGAGGTGCCCTGCGTGGGGCTGGGCGAGGGCCCGGTGGTGGACCGGGTGCTGAACGCCGCAGGCCGCGACTGGACGGTGACCTGCATCAGCATGGGCAATCCCCACTGTGTCACCCAGGTGGAGGACACCGAAGCGCTGGAGCTGGAGAAGATCGGCCCTGAATTTGAGCATCACCCCTGCTTCCCCGACCGGGTGAACACCGAGTTCGTGCAGGTGCTGGCCCCGGACCGGCTGCGGATGCGGGTGTGGGAGCGGGGCAGCGGCGAGACCCTGGCCTGCGGTACCGGCACCTGTGCCACCGTGGCCGCCTGCGTGGCCCGGGGCATCTGCAAAAAGGACACCGATGTGACCGTGGAGCTGCGGGGCGGCGAGCTGGTCATCCGGGTGAGCGACGAGGGCATTCGGATGAGCGGCCCTGCCGAGACCGCCTTTGAGGGCTGGGCCGAGGTCCCGGAGCTGTACAAATGCATGCTGCCCACTTTCTGTGCGGGGCGGTTTGTGCTATACTGAATGTGTATGGAAGGATAAGCCCGAGAGGCTGAAAGGGGGCGGGTGCCCATGGTGACTGCAAGACCGTTTGGTGTGACCCGGCACGGCGAGCCCGTGACCGAGTACACCCTGACCAACGCCGCCGGTATGCAGGTGCGCTGCCTGGACTGGGGCGGCCATGTGACCGCTGTGCTTGTGCCGGACCGCGCCGGCCGGATGGTGGACGTGGTGCTGGGCTTCGATACGGTGGCCGAGTACGAGCGGGACGAGGCCTTTCTGGGGGCATTCGTGGGCAGATTTGCCAACCGCATCGAGAAGGCTGCCTTTGAGCTGGACGGGGTGCACTATGCCCTTGAGGTGAACAACGGCCCCAACCACAACCACGGGGTGTGGCACCTGAAGCCCGCCGCAGAGACGGAGTACGATCCGGCGGGCAGCAGCATCACCTTCCGGTACGACAGCCCGGACGGCGAGGACGGCTTTCCGGGGAACGTGACCGCATGGCTGACCTACCGGCTGGAGGAGGCAAACGCCCTTACCATCGAATACCGGGCGGTGACCGACCGGGCCACCCCCATCAACCTGACCAACCACAGCTACTTCAACCTGGCGGGCGGCGGCGATGTGCTGGACCACCGGCTGACCCTGCACGCGGCCCGGTTCACCCCTGCGGACGAATACAGCTGCCCCTACGGCACCGTCGAGCCGGTGGCGGGTACCCCCATGGATTTCACCGCCGAAAAACCCATCGGGCGGGACATCGATGCGGACTATGACCAGCTTGTCTGGGGGCGCGGCTACGACCACAACTGGTGTGTGGACGGGACCCCCGGCACCCTGCGCCCCGCCGCCGAGGCGTGGTGCGAGGCCACCGGCA
>JAFUQL010000331.1 GCA_017472375.1 Oscillospiraceae bacterium
TATGTGGAGGTCCTCGCTGCGGGCGGCGGCCACACCGGCCGCGCCGTCATCCGCGATCTGCACACCAATCTGGTGCTGCTGCAGCAGGATGACACCGTGGTCCTTGAAAAGACCGGGGACGCCGCCGGCCCCGGCAGCACCGACGCGGTGACCCCCGAGGAGATCGCGGGTTTCCTCACCGTGCAGTCCATCTGGGACTACTGCACCGAGGCCCTCGACCCCCTGAACGACCCCATCGACATCATCCGGGACGCGGTGGCGGTCAACAGTGCCATCTGCGACGCCGGCCTTGAACAGGAGTATGGGCTCGCCATCGGCCTGAATCTGGAGCGCAACTGCCGGCAGGGCATCATGACCAGCGATCTGACCACCAACGCCATGATCGTGACCACCGCCGGTGCGGACGCCCGCATGGCCGGCGCCCCCCTGTCGGTGGTGACCAACTCGGGCAGCGGCAATCAGGGCATCACCGCCACCATGCCGGTGGTGGCCACCGCCCGCTGGCGGGAGTGCAGCGAGGAGCAGATGCTCCGCGCGGTGACCCTGTCCAACCTGATCGCCATCCGCATCAAGTCCAAGTTTGGCCGGCTGAGCAACCTGTGCGGCGCCACCGTGGCCAGCACCGGCGCGGCCTGCGGCATCACCTACCTGCTGGGCGGCGGCTACCACGAGGTCTGCTGCGCCATCCAGAACATGGTGGGCAACGTGACCGGCATGGTGTGCGACGGCGCCAAGGCCGACTGCGCCCTGAAGATCTCCAGCTGCACCAATGCGGCGGTGCAGGCCGCAGCCATGGCCCTGCGGGGCACCCGCGTGCAGAGCACCGACGGCATCGTGGAGCAGAACGTGGAGCGCACCATCGACAATTTTGCCATCCTCAGCACCCAAGGAACCAGTGATCAGGTCATCCTCGACCTGATGCTGAATAAACACGGCGGCGCGGACTGACCGCTTGAGGGAGCCGCCCGTCCGCTCCGCTGCCCGCCCATCCCCTCCGTCCGGCCCCGCCGGGCTACAAACCTTCCCCGAAAAAAGGAGAGGTCACATCATGAAAAAAATCACTTCCAGCCTGCCCTTCCGTCTGATCCTCGGCATCGCCATCGGTGTGGCGCTGGGTCAGATCTTCCCCGAGTCCGCCATGAAGGTGGTCGTGTCCGTCCAGTACATTCTGGGTCAGCTCATCACCTTCTGCGTGCCCCTGATCGTCATCGGCTTCATCGCCCCCTCCATCACCAAGCTGGGCAGCAATGCCAGCCGTCTGCTGGGCTTCGCGGTCATCATCGCCTACATCAGCAGCATCTGCGCGGCCTTTATGAGCACCGCCGCCGGCTACGCCCTGATCCCTCACCTGTCCATCGACACCGACGTGGCCGGCCTGCGTGAGCTGCCCGCGGTGGTGTTCCAGCTGGACATCCCCCAGATCATGAGCGTCATGAGCGCCCTGGTGCTGAGCATCCTGCTGGGTCTGGCTGCCACCTGGACCAAGAGCACCCTGACCATCAACTTCCTGGCTGAGTTCCAGAACATCGTGCTGGACATCGTCAAGAAGGTCATCATCCCCATCCTGCCCTTCTACATCGCGGCCACCTTCTGCAACCTGAGCTACGAGGGCATGATCACCCACCAGCTGCCCGCCTTCATCCAGATCATCCTGATCGTCATGGCCGGCCACTACATTTGGATGGCCGTGCTGTACCTGATCGCGGGCGTGTACTCCGGCAAGAACCCCTGGGAAGTAGTCAAGCACTACGGCCCCGCCTACCTGACCGCCGTGGGCACCATGTCCAGCGCCGCCACCATGGCTGTGGCTCTGGACGGCGCCCGCAAGAGCACGGTGCTGCGCAAAGACATGGTGGACTTCGGCGTTCCCCTGTTCGCCAACATCCACCTGTGCGGCTCGGTGCTGACCGAGGTATTCTTCTGCATGACCATCTCCAAGATGCTGTACGGTGAGCTGCCCAGCGTGGGCACCATGGTGCTGTTCTGCCTGCTGCTGGGTGTGTTCGCCATCGGCGCCCCCGGCGTGCCCGGCGGCACCGTCATGGCTTCTCTGGGTCTGATCACCGGCGTTCTGGGCTTCGGCAACGACGGCACCGCCCTGATGCTGGCCATCTTCGCCCTGCAGGACAGCTTCGGCACCGCCTGCAACGTCACCGGCGACGGCGCTCTGACCCTGATGCTCACCGGCTACGCCGACAAGCACGGTCTGGCCGAGCAGAAGATGGACAGCCCCATCCTGTGAGCCTGACCGCTCTGTAACACTGCAAACACAAAACCGCCCCGCCCGGGTCGTCCGGGCGGGGCGGTTTTTTCACATTTTTGCGGATCATGGGGGAAAACTCACTTGGACAGCATCACCTTGTCGTCGGTCATCTCGCTGCCGCTGGCCTGCTCGAACAGCCCCAGAAGCTGCTTGACCGTCAGCTTTTTCTTCTCCTCGCCGGACACATCCACCACGATGTGACCCTCGTGCATCATAATGAGCCGGTCGCCGTGGGCGATGGCGTCGTGCATGTTGTGGGTGATCATCAGGGTGGTCAGCCGGTTCTCGGTGACCAGCTTGTCGGTGAGCGCCAGCACCTTGGCGGCGGTCTTGGGGTCCAGCGCGGCGGTGTGCTCGTCCAGCAGCAGCAGCTTGGGGCGCTTCAGGGTGGCCATCAGCAGGGTCAGCGCCTGACGCTGACCGCCCGACAGCAGACCCA
>JAFUQL010000332.1 GCA_017472375.1 Oscillospiraceae bacterium
CCGGCTGCAGATCGCCCGGTCCGGCGATGGGCACTGCCTCCATCTGCCCCGGGGCGGTGCAGCGGGGCACACAAACCCGCTTGCCCGCCGCCCATGCTGCGGTCAGGATGGGCCGGGTGTTCGGTTCACCCGCCGCGCCCACAAAACAAAACAGGGTGTCCGCCTGCTGCCACAGGGGCAGTGCGGTGAGCTGCCGGGCCATTGCCGTACCCAGTTCGGCACATGCCTGGGGAGAAAAGGCCGCCCGCAGGGCCCGGGCGTGGGCGCGGGCGTCGACCTTTTTTGGCTGAATGGTCACGGCGGTACCTCCTTTGCGGCGAAATGTTTGCATTACAAAATCAGTGTAGCACATCCGCCCGCAGCACACAAGGAACGAACATACGCACATCTCCCACAAAATGCGCCCCCACACTTGCCCGGCGGGGGGCTGTCCCTTATAATAAAGGTATACAAACGGGCGCAAAGCCCTCAAAAAATGAGAAATGCGGTGCCGAAAACACAAATTCGGCCCTTTGAGGATAGATATTAGGAATGATGAAACGATTTATGAAGCGGTGCGGGACACTGATCCTGGGCTTTGCGCTGGCGGTGGGTGTATGCCCCGCCGCACAGGCGGCCGCCGCGCCGCCGGCAGTCTCCAGCTATGCCTACCTTGTGATGGACGCGGACACCGGGCAGGTGCTCATTGAGAAAAACGCCGATGAAATGCTGTACCCAGCCTCCATCACCAAGGTGATGACTTTGGGCCTTGCAGCGCAGAAGGCGGGCGGCGACTGGAGCAGTACCGTGACGGTCAGCGAGGAGGCGGTGTACAGCCTGTGGCGCACCGACTCCTCCCACATTGCTCTGCAGCCCGGCGAGGAGGTGCCGCTGCGGGACATCGTCTACGCCACTCAGCTTGCCAGTGCCAACGATGGAGCCAACGTGCTGGCCGAGTACATCGGCGGCAGCATCGAGGGCGGCGTGGCGGCCATGAACGCGCAGGTGCAGGCGCTGGGGCTGACCAATACCCACTTTGAGAACCCCCACGGCCTGCACGACGGCGGTCACTACACCACCGCCCGGGATATGGCGACCATCGCCCGGTGGGCACTGAGCCAGCCGGGGTATCTGGAGGTGTTCTGCCACAGCGGGAACTATGAGATGGCCCCCACCAACCTGCAGCCCGAGACCCGCTACTTCGCCTGCGATGACTGGCTGAAGGTGGGCAACATCTGCTACCGGGAGTACGCCAAAGGCGGCAAGGACGGCTACCACAGCGAGGCCCACTACACCTATGTGAACTACAGCGAGCAGGATGACATCCGCCTGATCTGTGTGATCCTGGCAGCGCCCAGCAAGCAGGAGCGGTATTACGACGCCTGCGCCCTGCTGGACTACTGCTTCGGGAGCTTCCGCCGGGTGGACATTCCGGCCGAGGACCGCGCGATGCCCCTGAACGTGCAGGGCGGCGGCGGGGTACTGGGGCAGGTGAATGTGATCCCGGCGGCCGGCAGCGTGCTGCTGCACGAGGACGCCGACCCGGCGGACTGCACCGTGGAGTACGATCTGCCCGATGTGTGGAACCTGGGTACCCCGCTGAGCGCGGAACAGATCATCCGCATCCCGGCCAGCGGAGGACAGGCTGCCGGTGAGGTGCGCGTGACCATGACCCAGACCGGGCTGGATGCCCTGCTGCGGCAGATGGCGGCCAACAGCGAGGCAGAGGCCGAGCGCAGCAGCGGCGGGTTCACTGCCCTGTTTGTGGGCGGCGGCGCGGCGGCTGTGCTGGCGCTGCTGCTGTGGCGGCAGTGGTGGACCCGGCAGGGCCGCAAGGCACCTGCGGCGGTGGGGGCGGATTTCCCCATCCTGCAGTGGGAAGGGGAGACGGTGGAGCTCAACGACCGGATCACCAAACTGCGCCGCCCGGACGGGACCGGTCGGAATTTGCCCCGGCGCTGAATCATGAAACCATTGCGGGGCTGCCCTGCGCAGGCAGAGGGCTTGCGTGTGCAGCCCTGCACGATCATAAAAAGGAGTAAAAAATGCAGTTCAATTCGCCATTTTTTAAGTTCCGTACCGGCGGCAGGCCGGGCGCGCCGACCCCGGAGGGGGCACCCATCCGTGCTCCGAAGGCGCTGGGCCGCGTGGGCAAGATCGCAGCAGCCGCGGTGCTGGTTTTGGTGCTGCTGTTCAACAGCGTGTACATGATTAGTGAGCAGGAGAATGCCGTGGTGACCACCTTCGGCGTGCCTCAGGCGGTGACCACCAGCGGCCTGCATTTCAAGATCCCCTTTGTGCAGAAGGTGACCAAGCTGGACATGACCATCAAGGGTATGGCCATCGGCTACGACCTGCGCACCAACGAGAGCCTGCCGGATGAGAGCCTGATGATCACCAGCGACTTCAACTTCGTCAACGTGGACTTTTTCCTGGAGTACCGTGTTACCGACCCGGTGCAGTACCTGTACGCCAGCCAGGATCCCACCCTGATCCTCAAGACCCTGGCCCAGAGCTACATCCGCGACACCATCGGCCTGTACCCGGTGGACGATGTGATCACCACCGGAAAGAATCAGATCCAGAGCGAGATCAAGGACAAGATCGCCGCCCGCATCGATGCGGAGAACATCGGTCTGCAGCTGGTGAACATCACCATTCAGGACGCGGAGCCCCCCACGGCGGAGGTCCTGGCGGCCTTCAAGGATGTGGAGAACGCCAAGCAGGGCGCCGACACCGCGGTGAACAACGCCAATAAGTACCGCAGCGAGAAGCTGCCCGCCGCTGAGGCGCAGGCCGACCAGATCGTGCAGAACGCCGAGGCGGTCAAAGAGGGGCGCATCAACGAGGCGGCCGGCCAGGTGGCCCGATTCAATTCCATGTACGAGGAGTACAGCAAGTACCCCACCATCACCAAGCAGCGAATGTACTTCGAGGCCATGGAGGAGGTGCTGCCCGGTCTGCGGGTCATCATCACCGCCGAGGACGGCAGCACCCTGAATATGTTCAACTGGGATGCTGTGGGAAAGGAGGCGCAGTAACATGAAAAAGCTGCACATTGGTAAAACCGCCGCTGTGGTGCTGGTGCTGGCCCTGCTGCTGCTTCTGGACAGCTGCTTCGTCATCACCCAGCAGAACCAATACACCGTGGTACGCCAGTTCGGCAAGGTGGTGGACATCCGCGACACTGCGGGCATCAGCTTCAAGCTGCCTGTCATCCAGACGGTGGACACCATGCCCAACACGGTGCTGCTGTATGACCTGCCGGTGTCCGACGTGATCACCCAGGACAAAAAGACCATGGTGGCCGACAGCTTCATCCTGTGGAAGATCGACGATCCCCAGAAGTTTATCCAGACCCTGAACGGCAGCATCGGAAGCGCTGAGAGCCGCTTGTCCAGTCTGGTGTACAACAGCATGAAGAACACCATCTCCGGCATGAGCCAGAGCGAGGTGATCAGCGGCCGTGACGGCGAGCTGGCCGGCGCCATCCGGGACGGCGTGGGCAATTCGCTGGATCAGTACGGCATTGAGCTGATCGCGGTGGAGACCAAACATCTGGATCTGCCCGATGACAACAAGGCGGCCGTCTACCAGCGCATGATCTCGGAGCGCAACAACATCGCCGCCAGCTACACCGCGCAGGGTGAGAGCGAAGCCCAGAAGATCCGAAGCCAGACCGACAAAGAGGTGCAGATCATGCTGAGCGAGGCGCAGGCCACCGCCGAAAAGCTGGAGGCCGAGGGCGAGGCAGAGTATATGCGCATCCTCTCGGACGCCTACGCGGACCCGGCCAAGGCGGACTTCTACAGCTTCGTGCGCAGCCTGGATGCCGCCAAGGCCAGCCTGACCGGGGAGGACAACGTGCTGTTTCTGGACAGCAGCTCCCCGCTGGCAAGCATCTTCTACGAAAACGCCGAATAAAACAAGTGCATAAACGCGATACAGGACCCCGTGACCGCAAGCCGACAGGCTGCGGGCACGGGGCCCTGTATTTATGGATGATGGGAGAATGGCGTTGTTTACAGTTCGGCCAGCACCGCGTCGCCCATACCGGTGCAGGTCACGAGGGTGCAGCCCTCGGCCATGCAGTCACCGGTGCGCAGGCCCTTGTCCAGCACACGATTTACAGCGGCTTCGATGGCGGCGGCCTCGGCGTCCATGTCAAAGCTGTACTTCAGCATCATGGCGGCGGCCAGAATGGTGCCGATGGGGTTGGCCTTGTTCTGGCCGGCAATGTCGGGGGCGGAGCCGTGGATGGGCTCGTACAGGCCGCAGGTGCCCTCGCCCAGGCTGGAGGAGGGGATCATGCCGATGCTGCCGGTGATCATGCTGGCCTCGTCCGACAGGATATCGCCGAACATATTCTCGGTGACGATCACATCAAACTGGCTGGGATCCTTGCAGATCTGCATGGCGGCGTTGTCAACGAACATCTCGCTGTATTCCACCTCGGGGTACTCGGGCTGCAGGCGGTGCATCACCGCGCGCCACAGGCGGCTGGTGTCCAGCACGTTGGCCTTGTCCACGCAGCACAGCTTCTTGCGGCGCTTCATGGCGGTCTCGAAGCCGATGCGGCCGATGCGCTCGATCTCATGCTCGGAGTAGGGCATCACGTCGGTGGCGACTTTTTCACCGTTGACCACCTCGGTCTTGTGCTCACCGAAGTACACGCCGCCGATCAGTTCGCGCACCACGATGAAGTCGATGCCCTTGGCCACGATGGAGGGCTTCAGGGGGCTGGCGTCGGCAAGCTGGGGCCACAGCTTGGCGGGGCGGTTGTTGGCGTACAGGCCCATGCCGGCGCGCAGGCTCAGCAGACCTTTTTCGGGGCGCTTGGAACCCTCCATGCCCTCCCACTTTGGGCCGCCCACTGCGCCCAGCAGCACACTGTCGCTGGCCAGGCACTTGTCCAGCTGGGCCTTGGGCAGGGGCTCGCCCCACTTGTCGATGGCGCAGCCGCCCATGTCCACCTCGGTGTAGGTGAAGCTGTGCCCATACTGCTGGGCGATCTTATCCAGCACGCGGATGGCCTGCCCCACGATCTCGGGGCCGATGCCGTCGCCGCGGATGACTGCAATGTTCTTGTTCATGGGAATGACTCCTTTCCGGCGCAGCAGTGCGCTCAACCCTTCAGGCTGTTCATCAGACCGCCTTTGGAGATGATCTCCTGAATGAAGGCGGGGAAGGGCTCGGCCTGGTAGGTCTCGCCTTTGGTGAGGTTGGTGATGACGCCGGTGTCGAAGTCCACGCTCACCTCATCGCCGGCGGCGATGGCGTCGCTGGCGGCCTCGCACTCCAGAATGGGCAGGCCGATGTTGATGGAGTTGCGGTAGAAGATGCGGGCGAAGGTCTTGGCGATGACACAGCTCACGCCGGCGGTCTTGATGGCCAGCGGGGCGTGTTCGCGGGAGGAGCCGCAGCCGAAGTTCCAGCCGGCCACCATGATGTCGCCGGTCTGTACCCGGTCGATGAAGCCGGCGTCGATGTCCTCCATGCAGTGGCGCGCCAGTTCCTGGGCGTTGGGGGTGTTCAGGTAGCGGGCAGGGATGATCACATCGGTGTCCACATTGTCGGGGTATTTATGTACGATGCCATGTGCATTCATGCTGCAGTCCTCCTTACACGGTGCGGGGGTCGGTGATGTAGCCGGTCAGGGCGCTGGCGGCGGCGGTGGCGGGGCTGGCCAGATAGAC
>JAFUQL010000333.1 GCA_017472375.1 Oscillospiraceae bacterium
GGACGGATGAGGGAAGTCTGCGGCAGCCTTACTTTAGATTGCCGTCCCGCCCCTCATCAGTCTGCTTCGCAGACAGCTTCCCCCGGAGGGGGAAGCCTTTTTCGCGGCGGTTTTGCTTGTCGTGTTTTCAACGTCCTCACGCCAAATCAAAGGCCAATACCTTCGCGACTAAAAGCCTCCCTTGTGTAAAGGGAGGTGACACGCCGCAGGCGTGACGGAGGGATTGCACCTCTGCAACAATCTTATAAAGAAGCGACAAATTCCAATTTATCTCTCTGTTAAGAGACTTCCATCCGCGGGCAAGGGCACGGGCGGAAGCTGCGGGCACGCCGCGGTATGCTCTGCACCGGCCTTGCCAAAACATCTCCCAGCCGCCCGACTTTAAGCCGGGCGGGGCGATCTCCATGGTACAAACACCCCGCGTGGTGTGAAAAAAGGATCAACAGGAACGCTCCTGAAAGGGTCTGTTCCGAGGCATTGGAGACATTTTTGACTTTGACGAAGGGTCAAAGTGTACCCATTTGGCCCCGGGGCAGGCCCTTTTTGCCGCCCCGGGCGGGTCGCCACACATCACCCACAGGGAGGAACTTACTATGATGGACCGCATTCTCACCGCTCACATCCACGGCCGTACCCTGCGCTGCACCCTCAGGGTCAGCCCCGGCTTTTGCGCCCGCCTGACCGCGGACTGCCCCCTGCTGCCCGAGGCGGCGGCCTACGGGGCCTGCCGGCTCATCGCCCGCAGTGCCCGGCTGCAGGCCGCGCTGGTGCCGGTCAGCTACGGGCTGCGCTTTGCCAAGCGGCGGCGGGCACAGCGGCTGTGGCTGCAGATGCCCGGCCGGGCGCTGGGCCTGCGCGGGACGGTGTACCTGAACCTCACCGCCGACCCGGACGGCCTGACCCTGCAGGAGATCTGCCTGCGGCCCGAGGGCGCGCCCCCGCCCTGCCCCCGGGTGCAGGTGACCGCCTTGTAATCCGGCCCTGATTGCGGTATAATAACTTATTACCGCAAGATGATCCTGACCCGCCCCGGCGGGCATCGCACAGGCGGTGCCTGCGGGGCGGTTCGTTTTTGCAGAAGGATCCGGATGGGAACGGGGGATGACCGTGGACAAGACCAAATACAGCCTGCTGAAAAAACTGGCGGGGCTGGCCTGCCTGCTGCTGGCCTGCCTGCTGGCGGTGGCCTGGGGCTGGCGCGCCGTGCGGGATGCCGCAGACGGGCAGGCCCGCTACCGCATCGTGAACGACGAGTACAGCCGGGTGGTGGAACTCACTGACCCAATCAACGGCGTGACCCAGACCCTGCCGCTGGAGGCGGGGGAGACCCTGTATGGGGTGCGGCTGCTGTTCGCCACCTACGAGCGGGTGCCCCACGGTACCGGCCACGCCCTGCTGCTGGACCCGGCGGGGAATGGGGTGGCCTGGGCGGACTTCGATATGACCGAGCTGCTGGACAACACCTTTTACGGCATCGTGTTTGAGCAGCCGGTGACCCCGGCCGCAGCGGGGGACTACACCCTGCTGCTGCGCTTTGACCGGGCCACCGAAGAGGACCGCATCGGCCTGTACGCCAGCGAGGGCCCGGTGGCGGGGATGCCCCTTGCCATGGCCAACGGCGGCGACCTGAACGCCACCGCCGCCGTCCAGTACATGACCGACTACACCGGCTCCTGGCCCAGCCGGGGCTTTCTGGCGGTGGGTCTGCTGCTGACCGCCGCCGCCGTGGGCACCGCGGCTCTGCTGTGGCTGGGCGGGCGTCCCTCGCTGGTGCGGGCATTCTGCCTTGCC
>JAFUQL010000039.1 GCA_017472375.1 Oscillospiraceae bacterium
CGCACCACCAGACGGGCTTTCTCCGCCGTGTAGTGGCAGTGCAGCACCTGACCGGAGCCGATACTGTTCGACTCCGGCTAGTACGCCTTGATGGCCGCCAAGGAACAGTGATCCCAGCCCCAGGCGTGGTCGATCAGCAGTTCGGCGTTGACCCCGAACAGTCGGTACAGCAGTTCTTCGTTCAGGTAGTCGCTCTGTGCGCCAATGGAGCAGCGGGCGATATCGCCCATGGTGTACAGCCCCTGCGCCTCCAGCTTTCTGGCGTAGCCCCGACCCACCCGCCAGAAGTCGGTCAGCGGCCGATGCTCCCACAGGGTGCGCCGATAGCTGATCTCGTTCAGCTCGGCAATGCGCACCCCGTTGGCGTCCGGTTTGGTGTGCTTGGCGCCGATGTCCATGGCCACCTTGGCCAGATACAGGTTGGTGCCGATGCCGGCGGTGGCGGTGATGCCGGTGGTGCGCAGCACATCCAGGATCATCTGCATGGCAAAGGCACGGGCGGTCATCCGGTAGGTGCGCAGGTAGGCGGTGGCGTCGATGAACACCTCGTCGATGGAATAGACATGGATGTCCTCCGGCGCCACATACTTCAGGTAGACATTATAGATGCGGGTGCTGCATTCGATGTAATGGGCCATGCGGGGCGGGGCGGTGATGTAACCCAGTTCCAATGTGGGGTTTAAAGCCAGTTCTTCGGCGTTGCAGCTGCTGCCTTCCAGCACACCGCCGGGGGCTTTGCGGCGGCGCTCGGCATTGACCTGCCGTACCCGCTGCACCACCTCGAACAACCGTGCCCGCCCCGGGATGCCGTGCTGCTTGAGAGAAGGGGATACCGCCAGACAGATGGTTTTTTCGGTGCGGGAAGGATCGGCAACCACCAGATTGGTGGTCATGGGGTCCAGCCCCCGTTCCATACACTCCACCGAAGCGTAAAAGCTTTTCAGGTCGATGGCAAAATAGGTTTTGTTTTCCACGCTTCGGTCACATCCTTTCGGTTGGTCTGATTTTATTGTATCGGAACCGGGCGGCGGAATCAAGACGATGGAAAATCCGCCCGCTGACGTTCGGTGGACGGGTGGGGAGCGTGATGCCGAAAAAAGGCTTGAACAATTGCGGGGTTGACGGTATTATGGAAGTGAACGAAACAACCCTTTTCAACACGAAACGAGGCGACGATATGGCCACAATGGAGCAGGTGCGCGGCAATACCTATGTCATCAACACAAAAAGCTGCTGCATTCCCTGTTACTTTATGGATCCGGATACGGTGATCCTGCTGGACTCCGGCATTGCGGGCTCCAACGGACGGGAGCTGTTTGAGCTTATGGAAGAAAAGGACCTTACGGTGCGTGCGGTGCAAACCAGCCACGCCCATTTTGACCACAACGGCAACCACAAACCACTGCGGGAAAAATACGGCGCCACCATCTATGCGTCGGTGTTCAACGCAGCGGTGATGCAGAATCAGGTGGCCATGAAGTCTTATCTGATCGATGACACCTGGCACGAGCTGCTGACCAAAGGCAGTTCGGTGTTCTGCGCCGTCGACTGGGTCATCGACGCCGATCAGACCCATGTGACGGTGGACGATGTGACCTTCGAGGTGCTGCCGCTGCCCGGCCACAGCCCGGAGCATATTGGCTTTGTTACCCCGGACGGCGTAGCCTATCTGGCCGATGTTCTGGTCAGTACGCCGCAGCTCAAGGAGATCCGTCTGCCCTATATCATCTGTGCCGAGCCCCATCTGGAAACCCTGAAATGGCTGCGCAAGCAGAAATATTCCGCCTACATTCTGGCTCACCGAGGCTGGTACGAGGACATCGGCCCCTTCATTGACCAGAACGAGGCCCGACTGGAAAACAACCTGCAGATGACCTGGTCGATGCTCAGCAGTCCCATGACCCAGGAGGAATGTGCCGCCGCCCTGATGAACCATCTGAATGTGAACTGCCGCACCACCTTCCAGTGGATGAGCTGCAACCAGACGGTGCGCGCCATGATGCAGTATCTGGTGGATCAGGGCAAGGTGGTCAAGGTCATCCGCAACAACAAGATTTATTACAGCTGGGTGTAAGCGTCGGTGTCGGTCGGTGCAGCCTGCGGCCGTATAAAAATATTCTGTGGCGGTAAAAGCAAAGACCCGCAAAACCATACAATAAAAAACGCCCCGCCCGGTGACGGCTGTCACAGAGCGGGGCGCAGTTTATTTACG
>JAFUQL010000334.1 GCA_017472375.1 Oscillospiraceae bacterium
CAATGGCGCCCACCACCTGTACCGCGTTTTCGGCCAGCTCCATTCCGCTTCCGTTGAACAGGTTCAGGATGTGCCCCAGCCCGAACGTAACGCTGGAGACGACGATCGCGGTTTTCGCGTCGTCCTTTTCCAGCGCCCGGAACAAAAAGCCACGGAAGATCACTTCTTCCAGAAAGCCGACGCAGAGCATGTTCAAAACATAGCACACGGTGTCCGCTGCCGGGAGGTTGAGCGCAATCCCGAACCAGAGGTTGTGGGTCATGAACAGGATCAGGGGGACATACCAAAGGAATCTCCCGGCGGGGACCTTGGCGCGGCACAGGCCATACCGCTCTGCAGCATTTTCCCTGTGGATCCACGTGGACAGCACAATGGTCAAGAGCAGATTGAATGTAAAATTTGAAGAGCTGTCAATGCCGATCGCCGCAGAGATGGGGTTGGCCAGCGAATTGGCGGTGCAATAGAGGCCGATCCAGGCCAGGGCAAAGTGCAGTTCGTTCTTTTTGTACAGATCGTTCAGCCAGCGGCTCATTTTGACTCCTCCTCCAATGCAGACACTGCGCCCCGAAAGGCTTTCTCCAGATGGCCGGAAATGATCGCCTCGTCATACCCCAGCGAATTGTTTGCAAAAAGACTTGCGTAGCCGTGGGCAAAGAGGGCGATCGTCAGAAAGACCTCCTTCATCTGCGGCTCGCTGAGCCCGCTGCCTGCCTGCATGGCGGCGAGAATGGGTCTTAATTCTTCCGAATCGATCATTGCAAGCACACTGGTCTCTGCGGTGTAACCCGACTGAAACAAAAAGCGGAACAGGTTCGGTTCTTCCACCGCAAAGCGAATGTAATTGAGTCCGATCCCAAGCAGAAGATCGTCCGATCGATCGCTGACATTCAGCAAATATGCGGTGTGAAATTCATCTGCTTTTTTGTATGCGGCCCGCTTGACCGCATCGATCTTGGGGAAGTGGTACAGGACTGGCTGGGTGGAACAGCCCAACTTCTGCGAAAGGCTTCGCGCGGTGATCTGTTCGAAGCCCACCGTTCGGGCGATGTCGAATGCAGCTTCGGTCACCATCTCTTTGGTCACTTTTGCCTTTGGCGGCATGGGGATCCCTCACTTTTCTCATCTTAATTATAACCTATGTTATATAACAATAATTATAATTTTGAACTCCCGAAGTGTCAAGGGTGCGTGGAGAGCAAGATCGATGGATCTGCTCTGAGTGGGGCGGTGCTTTGGCGAATGCGACCGAACGGGATGAGTACCGGATGGTCCATCGCCTGCGGTGGTCGGCTGGGTGCGAAAATTTTTTAGAGCAAACTGTTGACAGAGCCAGTGAGATGTGGTATTCTGTTGCCACAGGTTAGCAATAGCTAACCGAAGGCGGCAAGGTGTTTGCAGGCTGCATCCAGCAGCCCGCGGGCGTGAAACTGCACGGGGCACAGGCCCTGTAATTTTTTGGCAATAGGTTAGCATATGCTAACCTAGAAGGCGGGAACCACCCCGACCACGATACAGAAAGTGAGGGAATGACCATGACCGACCACAATGCGCTGTTGGACCGCTACCTGGCGCAGCACTGTGCGCCCACCTTGTTGGGGGCGAAATCCGCAAGTCTTGTGTCGGTGCCACAGGTGGAATTCCCGGCGCTGGACCGTCAGATCGAGGAGTACAACCGCCGTTATGCCGAATGCGGGCTGGTGTTCCGCCGGCTGTGCCGCTGCCGCAGTCGGGTGCTGCTGATGGCGTACCGCCCCGCATTGCTCCGGCAGGAGGTGACAGTGCCCCGAACGGTGCAGATGCTGGCGAAGGCGGGCTACGCGCCCGGGCTTTCGCTGGAACAGCTTCTGGACCGGCTGGAGCAGCGCTTTGCCGAGGGCGGCGAATTCCCCCACGAGATCGGCCTGTTTTTAGGGTATCCGCCCGAGGACGTGGAGGCGTTCGTGCTCACCGGAGGCAAGGGCTGCAAGCTGTGCGGCTATTGGAAGGTGTACCACGATGTGGAGGCCGCCAAGGCCCGGTTTGCCAGCTTTGATGCCTGCCGCAACTGTCTTTGCCGGGTGCTTGAGACCGGCATGTCGATTTCACAGCTGCTTTGCGCGGCTTGAAATAACCAAACATCATCTGTTTTAGGAGGAAATGACCAATGAGCAAAATCGCTGTGATCTACTGGTCCGGCACCGGCAACACCCAGGCGATGGCCGAGGCTGTGGCTGAGGGTGCCAAGGCTGCCGGCGCCCAGGTGGAGCTGTTCACTGTGGATGCCATCACTGCCAACGACGCGGCCGGCTACGACAAGCTGGCGCTGGGCTGCCCCGCCATGGGCGCCGAGGTGCTGGAGGAGGCCGAGTTCGAGCCCTTCTTCACCGACCTGGAGGGCCGCCTTGCCCCCAAGCCGGTGGCCATCTTCGGCAGCTATGGCTGGGGTGACGGCCAGTGGATCCGTGACTGGCAGGAGCGCGTGGAGGACAGCGGCGCTGCCCTGTGCGGCGAAGCCCTGATGATCCACGAGACCCCCGACGAGGATGGCCTGGCTCAGTGCCGGGCGCTGGGTGAGGCGCTGGCCAAAGCCTGATCAAAACCGCGTGCGCGGCATCCACACCGGATGACCGATGCCCCGGCCCTGCAGATGTATCCTGAGCGGGATGCAGCGGGGCCGGGGCTTTTTTGTATTCAGGGCACTGTTTATTCGAACAAGTCTTTCTTGACGGGGCGGTCTGTAGCGCGGTAGGCATGAAAATTGCCTGCGCCGTCCCAGGTGGCCAATGCGGTCTCGCGGACCTGCCCGATGCCGCAGCGGTGGAGCTGCTCTTTCAGCCAGTGCTCTTCCAGCCCGGCGGCGGCCAGGTTTTCGGTCAGGAGCTGGCCGTCCAGAATGAGGTCGATCACAAGGCTGGCCGGCGCGACCCTGAGCCCAAGATCCTGCGGGGTGGCAGGGCGCTGCTCCGCTACAGGCAGAAAGCTCAATTGGCCGTTGGTCTCCAGGATGACGGCCGCAAGCTGGCTGAGGTCGTGGTATCCGGCCACGCGGCACTGGGTGAGAAATTCGTTGATGTCCAGCTTGGCGTGCAGCAGATTGGCCCGATACAGCTTGCCCTGCCGGTACAGCAGCAGCGGCTGCCCGTTGACCAGCTTGCGAAGACGCAGAGATTTGCAGGTGAGGTAGTCGATGAGGGCGGTACACAGCCCATAGACCAGCATGGCGGTCAGCGCATGCGGCCAGCGCTCCAGATCGGTGGCGAGCTCGGCGGCAATGGAGCCGATGGTGATGCTGTTGATGTAGTCGAACATGCTCAGCTGGCTGATCTGCCGCTGGCCGTTCAGCCGGCAGAGCAGGAACAGCACCACAAGCGACAGCAGGCTGGTGCCGGCTACCTTGAAAAGATCGGTCATAAGGGGACTCCTTTCGCGTGCAGGCGGTGGGAACATCGGTCTGCAACAGCTTGGGCCGTTATCAGCCGGGGCAAACAGGGAATTTGTTGTAAAAGTTCGCTGTTTATCTTATAATAAGGTCGAAACGGTCGAGTAGATGGAAAGAAAGGGGAGTGGCATTTATGGAAAGTTTGGCAGAAGTACTGCGCCAGATCCATCCATGTGATACCAGCCGCCGGTATGTGTTCATCAGCTACAGCAGCGAGGATGCAGACCTGGTGTGGCGCGATGTGCTGGAGTTCCAGCGCCAGGGCTACAACGTTTGGCTGGATGAGAAAAACCTGGACAAGACCAAGTCTTCGTGGAAGGCGGATGCCTTGAATGCGATCGAGGATATGGAGTGTGAGCTGGTGGTGTTCTACGTCAGCTCCAGTTCGCTGCGCAGCAAGGCCTGCTATGAGGAGCTGCGCCGCACGGTGGCGCAGCGCACTGTGTTCCTCCACGACGGTCCGGTCAAGTTCATCGCGGTGGATGCCGAGGAAGTGGGCGACATCACCGGGTTCCGCAAGCGGGTGTACGACAGCATCCGCAACAGCAACCTGACCAAGAATGAGCGCGCAGATCAGGCTGTGATCCTGGGCAGCTTTATGGAGGAGTTCTTCAACAGCAACAACGAGAAGGTCCGCATCCGCCCCAAAAACGAGCGCAATCGGGGGCTGGACTACTATGAGGACATTCTGGCGGCGTTCCCGCCCAGCACCCGCATTTTCACCCCGGCCTCCAAAAAGGAGGCAACTGCCGCACCCGCGGAGCCTGTGCCGGTGACGGCCCCGCCTGCGCCGCCTGCGCCGGAACCGGCTGAGCCCCCCGCACCGGAGGAGAAGATGGTGGGCGGCGTGGACATTGCCGCGGCGATGGAGGAGATGCTGCGCCGGGCTTCTGAGAAGAAACAGGCCGGTGAGGCATCTGCTGTACCCGAGGCGCCGCCTGCCCCCGCAGAGGAGGCCCCCGCCCCGCCCGCAGAGCCAGAGCCGGCCGCTGCCCCTGAGGACCCGGTGGAGCATGGGGAGGCAGAGGTCGTGACGGTGGGCGACGATGACATCCCGGTGGA
>JAFUQL010000335.1 GCA_017472375.1 Oscillospiraceae bacterium
CACCGGACGCACCCAGTGCCGCATCTCCCTGCGCTTTTACACCCGTGATCTTCGGGAGCTGGCCGAGATCGTCCGACAGGGCTTCCCCAGCCTGACCCGCCAGGGTCTGGCCAGCCTGTCCAGCATGCTGCTGAACCAGAACGCCGCCGTCTACGGCGATGCGGCCGTGGCCGCCATGAGCATCGTCTCCCGCATCTTCATGTTCCTGTTCAGCGTGATGCTGGGCATCGGCCAGGGCTTCCAGCCGGTGGCCGGTTTCAACTACGGCGCGAAGAAATACTCCCGTGTGCGGGAGGCCCTGCGCTTCACCTATCTGCTGGGCGAAGCTGCCATGATCGTCTTTGCCGCGGCCTGCTTCGCGGTGGCTCCCCAGCTCATCCACGCCTTCCGGGACGACCCGGACGTGGTGGAGATCGGCGCATTCGCGCTGCGGATGCAGTGCTTCAGCCTGGCGCTGATGCCCCTGAACACCTGCGTGAATATGCTGTTCCAGAGCATCGGCAAAAGCGGCCCCGCCACCTTCCTGTCCTGCACCCGCCAGGGCATCTTCTTCATCCCTGCCATCCTCATCCTGCCGCAGGTCATCGGGCTCACCGGCGTGCAGGTCTCTCAGGCACTGGCGGACGGTCTGTCCTTCGTGGCAGCCATCCCCTTCCTCCTCTGGTTTTTGAAATTGCTGCCGAAGGAGGACGCCCCAGCCCCGGTCACTGGCAGATATGCACAAAACGCAGCCGATTAAGTGAACATTTTTTGCACTTTGCTTGGTTGACGTGCCGAATCGATTCGGCTATAATTAGAAGCAATCACACATCAGATAAAAATGCCGTGAAGGGAACAAGTATCCTTCCGTTTGGCCTTCAGAGAACTGCCGGGTGGTGCAAGGCAGCAGGTACAGCGGTCGCGAGAACTCATCCCGGAGCAGCCGACCCAACGGGGCAAAACAGGCCCTCAGTAGGCTCGGACGGGGCGCACCCGTTACAGTGCAGGGCTTTTTTCGAAGCCGCTGAGTGGCCGTTTCATACGGCAAGAAGAGTGGTACCGCAGAGCGTTCACGCGCCTTTGTCTCTTTCCCGAGGCAAAGGCGCGTTTTTAACTTTGCATCGTTTATTCTATTCCAGGAGGGAATCCCAATTATGATGTTGACAGGCGCGCAGATCTTCGTAAAAGTGCTGCTGGAGCAGGGCGTGGACACCATGTTCGGCTACCCCGGCGGCGCCGTACTGAACCTCTATGACGAACTGTACAAGGCCCAGGACCAGCTGACCCACATCATGACCGCCCACGAGCAGGGCGCCGCCCATGCTGCGGACGGCTACGCCCGCGCCACCGGCAAGACCGGCGTGGTGCTGGCCACCAGCGGCCCGGGCGCCACCAACCTGGTCACCGGCATCGCCACTGCTTATATGGACAGCGTGCCTATGGTGGCCTTCACCGGCAACGTCAGCACCAACCTGATCGGCCGCGACAGCTTCCAGGAGGTGTACATCACCGGCATCACCATGCCCATCACTAAGCACAACTTTGTGGTGCGCCGGGTCGAGGATCTGGCCGACACCATGCGCGAGGCCTTCCGCATCGCCCAGAGCGGCCGCAAGGGCCCCGTTCTGGTGGACATCCCCAAGGACGTGACCTCTGACCGTGCCGAGTACACCCCGGCCGCGCCGGTGGTGCCCACCCCAGTCAAGGCACGCTACGATCTGCTGGCCATCAAGCAGGCCGCCGAGATCATCAACCGCGCCAAGCGCCCGGTCATCTACTACGGCGGCGGCGTCCATTCGGATGAGGGCCGCACCGCCCTGAACGAGTTCATCCACAAGGCCGATTTGCCCGCCACCCACACCCTGATGGCCGCCGGTGTGCTGAGCTACGGCGATCCCATGAATCTGGGTCTGCTGGGCATGCACGGCAGCTTCACCAGCAACAAGGTGGTGGACGAGGCCGATGTGGTCATCGCTGTGGGCACCCGCTTCTCCGACCGCGTAGCCCTGAACACCAAGACCTTTGCCCACAACGCCACCATCGTGCAGATCGACATCGACCCTGCTGAGGTGGGCAAGAACGTGGCGGTCAACTACAGTCTGGTGGGCGATGCCTCCGAGATCCTCACCGCCATGCTGCCCCACATCCAGCCTGCCCACCACACCGAATGGTGGGATCAGATCCACCACTGGCAGGCCATCGACTACCACCCCACCAATCACAACGACCGCCTGATGCCTCACCAGATCATCGGCACCTGCTGCGAGCTGGCCGGCCCCGATGCGGTATATGTCACCGATGTGGGCCAGCACCAGATGTGGGCCGCCCAGTACATCCGCCACGTGAAGAACCGCGGCTTCCTGACCAGCGGCGGTCTGGGCACCATGGGCTTCGGCTACGGCGCCGCACTGGGCGCGCAGGCCGCCGTGGGCCGCGACACCCCCGTGGTCATGATGACCGGCGACGGTTCCTTCCACATGAACTTGAATGAGGCCTGCACCGCCGTCAGCTACGATCTGCCGGTGATCACGGTCATCTTCAACAACCAGGTGCTTGGTATGGTCCGCCAGTGGCAGACCACCTTCTACGGCAAGCGCTACTCCAGCACCGACCCCCACCGCGCCACCGACTATGTAAAGCTGGCCGAGGGTTTCGGGCTGAAGGGCTACCACTGCGAGACCCTGACGGAGTTCCGCGCCGCTTTTGAGGAGGCCCTGGCCTCCAAAAAGCCCGCCTGGATCGAGTGCCGCATCGCCAAAGACGAGAAGGTTCTGCCCATGATCCCCGCCGGCGGCACCATCGAAGACATGATCATGAGCTGAGCGGCACGCCCACAGCTCTCACGTTCACCTTTTACCATACAGATCAAGGAGTGAAACGACCCATGAACCGCCATGTGATCAGCCTGCTGGTGGACAACCACGCGGGCGTTCTGACCCGGGTCTCCAGCCTGTTCGGCCGCCGGGGCTTCAACATCGACAGTTTGACCGTGTCGGCCACCAACGACCCCGCCACCAGCCGCATCACCATCGTGGTGCACGTGGACGATGACGCCGAGCTGCAGCAGATCATCCTGCAGACCGCCAACCTGCAGGAGTCCCAGCAGGTGTTCGCGCTGGACATCCCCCACAGCCTGCTGCGGGAGCTGCTGCTCATCAAGGTATGCGCCGATGTGACCAACCGCACCGAACTGAAGGAGATCGCCTCCATCTACAAGGCCAAGATCATCGATCTGTCGCCCACCAGCATGGTGTTTGAGCTGACCGGCGAGCCGGAGAAGATCGACGCCTTCCTGAGCATGCTGGCCGACTACAAGATCATGGAGATGTGCCGCACCGGCATCACTGCACTGGAGCGCGGCAACCGGCACGACCACATTCAGCAGCAGCAAGCCTGACCTCCCGTATTTTTGCCCGCCCCTGTGACAGGCTGAAATATAAAAGCCAATCAATCTGTAAACCCAACACCCAAATCATCAAAGGAGTGTATTACAATGATCAAGAAGTACTACGACACCGACTGCAACCTGGGCCTGCTGGATGGCAAGACCGTCGCCGTCATCGGCTTCGGCAGCCAGGGCCACGCCCATTCCATGAACCTGGCCGAGAGCGGCGTCAATGTCGTTGTTGGTCTGCGCAAGGGCAGCGCCCACTGGGAGAAGGCTGCCAAGTTTGCCGAGACCTGCCCCAACTTCTCCGTGGCCACCATCGAGGAGGCCGCTACGAAGGGCGATGTGGTCATGATGCTGGTCCCCGATGAGCGGGCCGCCGACATCTACAACAAGCAGGTCGCCCCCAACATGAAGGAGGGCGATACCCTGTGCTTCGCCCACGGCTTCAACATCCACTTCCAGTTCGTCAAGCCCCAGGCGGACATCGACGTCATCATGATCGCCCCCAAGGGCCCCGGCCACACCGTCCGCACCCAGTATCTGGAGGGCAAGGGCGTGCCCAGCCTGATCGCCGTGTACCAGGACTACACCGGCAAGGCCAAGGAGACCGCTCTGGCCTACGCTTCCGGCATCGGCGCCGGCCGCGCCGGCATCCTGGAGACCACCTTCCGTGAGGAGACCGAGACCGACCTGTTCGGCGAGCAGGCCGTTCTGTGCGGCGGCGTGTGCGAGCTGATGCACGCCGGCTTTGACACTCTGGTTGCCGCCGGCTACGAGCCTGAGATGGCCTACTTCGAGTGCATCCACGAGATGAAGCTGATCGTTGACCTGATCAACCAGGGCGGCTTCGGCAAGATGCGTTACTCCATCTCCAACACCGCTGAGTACGGCGACTACCGCACCGGCAAGCGCCTGATCACCGAGGAGACCCGCAAGGAGATGCGCAAGGTCCTGACCGAGATCCAGGACGGCACCTTCGCCAGCGAGTTCATGACCGAGATGAGCAGCGGCCGCAAGGCGAAGTTCCTGGCCACCCGCCGTCTGCAGGCCGAGCATCCCGTTGAGAAGGTGGGTGCCGAGCTGCGCGACATGATGAGCTGGCTGAAGAAGTAATTTTGCGATAAACCGCAAAAAATAAACCACATAAAACCACACACGGCGGGCCGGGCATGGCTTGGCGGCGTGGTGCAGCGGCCATCCGGCCCCGCGCACCCTTTCCCGCCCGGCTGCCCGGCCGCTGTTTTTTTCAAATCCCCGTTCAAAGGAGGAACTGCCCAATGCGCAGCTACAACGTTACCCGCGGCCCCGAGCGCGCCCCCAACCGCAGCCTGTTTTACGCTCTGGGCTACACCGACGAGGAGCTGAACCGCCCCCTCATCGGTGTGGTCAGCGCCCACAG
>JAFUQL010000336.1 GCA_017472375.1 Oscillospiraceae bacterium
CGATCACTGCGGCCTATCGTGCCCGGCTGGTGCAGGTGAACCCTGAGGACAAGCCCGAGGAGTTCAAGGCGCTGCGCGCCGCCTACGAGGAAGCCCTGCGGCTGGCTGACGCCCCGGAGGAAGCGCCGGTGCGGGACGAGAGCCCGGTGGGGCTCTGGATGGAGAAGGTGCGCGCCCTGTACGGCGATTTCGCCGCCCGCATCCGGGTGGACAACTGGCGTGCTCTGCTGGCGGAGGACGTGTGCGTGGCGCTGGACAAGCGCCCGCAGGCGGAGGAGGCCCTGATGCGCTTTTTGATGGAGGACTACTTCGTCCCGCAGGAGGTGTGGCAGGCCTTTGACGAGACCTTTGATCTGAGCGCCCGCCTGGAGGAGCTGTACGAGAAGTATCCCCGGGATTTTCTGGATTACGCGGTGATGAACGGCATCCGCCGCCGGCCCACCCTGCCCTATGAGCTGTTCAGCCCCGGCGTGAACGCCCGGGCCTGCGACGATTACCGCCGGCTGTATCACCGGGCCAACCAGACCGAGCCCGCCGGGATGGGGACGGTTTTGGAGCAGATGGCGGCCCTGCCCGAGCGGCACCCCTACGGCGATGCGCTGGGGTACCGCCTTCTGCTGGAACAGGGCGAGGCCGAGCGGGCCCGGGCGGGCTACCGTGCGCTGGCCGAGGCTTACCCCGACGACCCCACCCTGGTGATGGGCTGGGCTGCCCTTTGCATGCAGGATGAAAACTGGAGCGAAGGCGAGGTGCTGACCCGCCATGTGCTGGAGCTGTTCCCCACGCACAGCAGCGCCAAGCGGAATCTGGCCGAATGCCTTGCACGGCAGGAGAAGTTTGCCGAGGCCAAGGATCTGATCTATGAGCTGATGCGGGAGGCCGGCGGCGACCAGCGGCAGCTGCACTTTTTGAACGAGACCCTGCGGGAGTGGAACGAGACACTGATCCGGCGGCGGGAGGAGACCCTTGCCGCCCACCCGGAGGACACCGAAAATGCACTGGAACTGGCCTGGTGCTACCTGCAGAACGACCGCCTGGACGACGCACTGCGGGCGGCACAGGCGGCCGACCCGGCGTATGAGGATCAGTATGCCTACCACAACCTGCAGGGCAAGATGTACTACGGGCGCGGGGAGTTTGAGCAGGCGCTGGAGCATCTGGGCAAGCTGGAGGAGATCCTCCGCTCCATGCAGCCGGACGGCACCGAAAAGACTGCGAAGCGCCTGCGCCGCCTGCCCGAGGTGGTGCAGATCCAGGGCAGCTGCCTGATGCAGATGCAGCCCCCGCAGACCGAGCGCGGCCTGCAAAAATACGAGCAGGCGCTGGAACTGGCCCCCGAAAACCCCGAGATCCTCACCTACATGAGCCGTCTGCTGTGCATGCTGGGCCGCTATGAGCGGGCGGTGGAGGTGCTGAAACAGCTGAACCGTGTAATGCCCGGCGCCTACCACGGGCACCTGCTGATGGCCCAGTGCCTGTATGAGCTGCGCCGCGACCGGGATGCGTTTGAGGCCATCAACCGGGCGCTGGAGCTTGAGGGCGGAGACCTGGGCGTGTATGTGACCAAAATGCGCATCCTCATCCGCAACGGTGTATGGCAGGAGGTCCACAGCATCCTGGACTTCCTGAAAGCCCACAATGTGGGCAATGAGCCGACGGTGGTCTGGTGCGAGGCACTCACCGTGGAGCTGGAGCAGAAGGACGAGACCCTGGCCCTCGCCAAATACGAGGAGCTGGCCGCCCGGGTGGAGAACGGTGAGCCGATGGCCTATGCGGCCGAGCTGTATTACCGCATCACCGAGCTGACCGGCAAACAGCGGGACGCCCGCAAGCCCGAGGACCGGGCCGAGCTGCTGGCTATCCTGGAAAAAGGCCTGGCCCACGACCCCAAGGATATGGACTGCCTGGACTACAAGGCGTGGCTGCTGAAGCGGGACGAGAAGCTGGATGAGGCGCTGGAGATCTACCGTATGCTGGAGGCTATGCCCCGGCACTACCTGACGGTGGAGCAGAACCTGGCAGAGATCTACTACAAAGATCTGAACAAAAACGCCGAAAAGGCGCTGCACTATTATTTAATGATGCTGGAGCGCAAGGAGCACCCGGACACCCATTTCTACATCGGCACCTGCCGGCGGTATCTGGGCGAGTACGGGGCCGCAGAGCAGAACTTCCTGCGGGAGCAGGAACTGGCCCCGGATGACATCGACGGCTTCAACGGGCTGGCCTATGTCTACGAGGCCATGGGCCGCAACGAGGAAGCGCTGGCGCAGGTGGAGCGGGCCATCGAGCTGGTGGAGGACCGCGACCGGGACTACGCTTGGCTGTACAACCACAAGGTGCAGATCCTGCGCCGTCTGGGACGCCCGCAGGAGGCCATCGGGACCACCACCCGCGCCATCGAGAAATACCAGTACGCCTACGGCTACGAGCAGCGGTTTGAGATCTGCTGTCAGTTCGGCCTGTGGGAGCAGGCGAAGCAGATGCTGGATGCGTGGAAAAAGAGCAAGGTGCGGGCGAATGCTCACGCCGCGGCGGCCATCCGGCTGGATCTGTACACCGGCCGGCTGATGAAGGCCCGCATGGCGCTGGCCGCCGGCAAGAGCAAGCTGAACAAGGGCGATGCGGAGAGCCTGCAGCTGCAGATCGCGGAACTGGATGCGGACTTTGCCAAGCCGCTGGAGATCTGGATCGGCCGGGAGAAGACCAGCCGCGACCGCTCCAATGTGCTGATGCATCTGGCCATGGTGAAGCTGTGGGCGGGGGACAAGGCCGAGAGCCTGCGTCTGGCCCGGCAGGCCGTGGAGATGCTGGAGGAGAAGCTGACCGAGCACCTGAACAACGAGGCGCTGTACCGCAGCCGCTTTGCCATGGTGCTGGCGCTGGCCGACCGCCCGGAGGAGGCCCGCGAACAGCTGGCCCGGACGCGGGCGCTGCCCCTGTGCGAGAGCTGCGACTACGGAAGCTGCAAGGACGCGGACATTTTTGAGGCCACGATGGCCGAGGTGCTGGGCGACGACGACCGGGCGCTGGCGCTGTTCCGGGCGGGCATGGAGCGCTGGCCGGATGAGCTGGACTTCGCATCCGGCGCGGCCCGCATCAACAAGAGAAAGGGAACATGATACTATGATGATCGGCATCGATCTGGGGACGACCAACAGCCTGGCCGCCTGCTTTAAGGACGGCGAGGCGCAGATCATCCCCAACCGGCTGGGCGGCCGGCTGACCCCCTCGGTGGTCAGCGTGGACCCGGCGGGGGAGGGCACCGTATATGTGGGCGAGACCGCCCGTGAGCGGGGCATGACCCGACCGCTGGAGACAGCCAGCGTGTTCAAGCGCAGCATGGGCACCGACCGGGAATACCTGCTGGGCGGACGGCGGTTCAGCGCGGAGGAGCTGTCCAGCATTGTGCTGCGCAGCCTGAAAGAGGACGCGGAGGTCTGGCTGGGAGAGCCGGTCACCGAGGCCATCATCAGCGTGCCCGCCTATTTCAACGACCTGCAGCGCAAGGCCACCAAGCTGGCGGGCGAGCTGGCGGGCCTGAAGGTGAGCCGCATCATCAACGAGCCCACCGCAGCGGCCATTGCCTACGGCATGGCGGGCAGCGAGGACGCCCGCTATCTGGTGTTCGATCTGGGCGGCGGCACCTTTGACGTGTCCATTCTGGAAAAGTTTGGCCCGGTCATCGAAGTGCACGCCATTGCAGGCGACAACTTCATCGGCGGCGAGGACTTCACCCAGCTTCTGGCGTCCCTGTATCTGCAGCGGGCGGCGGTGGCCCCTGAGTCGCTGGATCTGCTCACCATGAGCCGGGTGCGTAAGGAGGCCGAGCGCTGCAAGTGTGCGTTCTCCCGCAGCAGCGAGGTGACCATGTGCTGCGCCCTCGACGGGCAGCCCTTTGAGATGTCCATCACGCTGGCCGAATATGAGAAGGCCTGTGCCCCGCTGCTGGAGAAGCTGCGCCGCCCCATCGAGCGCAGCCTGCAGGACGCGGGGGTGAGCCTGGACGAGATCGACCAGATCGTGCTGGTGGGCGGCGCCACCCGCCTGCCGGTGGTACGGCAGTTTGTGGCGCGGCTGTTCGGCCGCATCCCCGGCACCATGATCGACCCGGACGAGGCGGTGGCCATCGGCGCGGCGCTGCAGTGCGGCATGAAGGCCCGGGACAAGGAGATCCGTGAGGTGGTGCTGACGGATGTGTGCCCCTTCACCCTGGGCACCGAGGTGATGGTGGACAACGGCCTGTTCGAGGAGGGCGGCCACTATCTGCCCATCATCGAGCGGAACACGGTCATCCCCGTGAGCCGCACCCAGACGGTGTACACCGCCCGGGACGGTCAGACCC
>JAFUQL010000337.1 GCA_017472375.1 Oscillospiraceae bacterium
CTTCCACATCCAGGATTCCCTGGGCCGTACCTGGCAGTGCGGCACCATCCAGCTGGACTACCAGCTGCCCGGCCGCTTCAACCTGGAGTACATCGGTGAGGACGGCCAGAAGCACACCCCCGTGATGATCCATCGCGTGGTGTTCGGCTCCATCGAGCGCTTCATCGGCATCATCACCGAGCACTTCGCCGGTGCCTTCCCCACCTGGCTGGCCCCCGTGCAGGTGGAGATCATCCCCATCACCGACCGTGCCCACGCCTACGCCCGCGAGCTGAACGCCAAGCTGGCGGCCGCCGGCATCCGCGCTGAGGCTGACTACCGCAGCGAGAAGATGGGCTATAAGATCCGCGAGGCCCAGCTGAAGAAGATCCCCTATATGCTGGTGGTGGGCGACAAGGAGATGGAGGACGGCACTGTGGCGGTCCGCGCCCGCAAGGAGGGCAAGGGCGGCACCATGTCCGTCGAGGAGTTCCTGACCGCCATTGGCGCTGAGATCGCCAGCCGCGAGGGCTGAGCCTGACACAAGCCTGACGATGTGATAAAACCGCCGCACCGGGCAGACCGGTGCGGCGGTTTTTGCTGCGGAAAAACCTGCCGAATGGGGACGTTTACAGAAAATTAACTTGCATTCGTCCCGGCTATCTGCTATATCTAATAGCAACAAAACACACCGGGCGGCCGGAAACGCGCCGCCCCTGCTGAAAGGAATGTGATCCCCTTGGAGACCCCCGGTCCCAGTATGTACCTGATCCTGTTTGTGCTGCTTGCACTGTCCGCCTTTTTCTCGGCCACCGAAACGGCCCTCTCCTCTGCCAACCGCGTGCGTCTGCGCAACAAGGTGGAGGAGGGCGATGCCCGCGCACAGGTGGCGCTGGATCTGATCGCCGACTATGACCGCACCATCTCCACCATCCTGGTGGGCAACAACGTGGTCAACATCAGCAGCTCCTCGCTGGCTACGGTGGCGTTCACCGCCCTGCTGGGCCAGCAGTATGGCCCGCTGGTGTCCACCGTAGCGGTCACCATTCTGGTGCTGATCTTCGGCGAGATCCTGCCCAAGAGCATCGCCAAGGACAACGCTGAGAGCTTCAGCCTGCAGGTGGCCGGCCCCCTGCGCCTGCTGCGCACTGTGTTCTATCCGGTCATCAGCATCTTTGTGTGGATCCGCCGGGTGTTCAGCAAGCCCAACCCTGAGAACGACGGGGCCCCCAGTGTGACCGAAGCCGAGCTCAAGACCATCATCGACACGGTCGGCGAGGAGGGCGTACTGGATGCCCGCGAGGCCGACATGATGCAGAGCGTCATTCAGTTTGACGACACCATGGTGCAGCGCATCCTGGTGCCCCGGGTGGATCTGGTCGCGGTGGAGGTGAACACCCCCTCGCAGGAGGTGCTGAACACCGTGCTGGACAGCGGCTACACCCGCATCCCGGTGTATGAGGGCGACATCGACCACATCATCGGCATGCTGTACGCCAAGGACCTGCTGGGCTGCCTTGCCCGGGGGGAGGAGATCGACCTGCGCCGGCTGTGCCGTGAACTGCCCTTTGTGTACCGCACCAAGCACACCAGCGACCTGCTGGCTGAGCTGCGCCGCCAAAAGCAGCATATGGCCGTGGTGGTGGACGACTACGGCGGAACGCTGGGCATCGTGACCATGGAGGACCTGCTGGAGGAGCTGGTGGGCGAGATCTTCGATGAGACCGACGAGGCCGAGGAGGGCCCCATCCAGCCGGTGGGCGAGGGCCTGTACCGGGTGGAGGGGGATGCCCCTGTGGACGATCTGTTTGAAGTGGTGGGCTGCCGCATCAAGGTCTACGAGGGCGACTACGCCAGCGCCGCGGGCTGGGCACTGGAATGCCTGGAGCACATCCCCAAGGCGGGCGAGAGCTTTACCTTTGAGAACCTGCACGTTACGGTGGGCCAGGTGGACGACAAGCGCATCCTGAGCCTGCTGGTGCGGGTGGTGCCCGGGGAAAGCGGCGAAGCCTGACCCCTTGCGGCTTGGCCGCAAGTGTGATACGATAAAAACAAGGGAGC
>JAFUQL010000338.1 GCA_017472375.1 Oscillospiraceae bacterium
GGCAAGCATTGTGACCGCGCTAAAGAAACTGTGCGGTTTTAGGAACTATTCCAACAATGATGTCGAGGTGGAGTTTCGGTTCACGCAAAGTGGCGGATTCAAGGAAAGCTTTTCAAAACAAGCAGCTCGCGGCGGTAGCACCCGCGACTTTGCCAAGATGGCTGCATCTTTGGATACCATTACGAAAAATGCTGTTCTTGTAGAAGCTCATACGGATGTGTATGAGGAGACAGAGCGAGAAAACGAATACCTGAAGCAAGCTGATGTACTGCTGAGCGCGTACAGAGATGGCAACAAGGTAGTGCCGGTAGAGTTGTTGGTTAAGGAATATACCAATCAAACAACAGGCAAGCTTTACATGGCCGTAACAATGAAAAAAGCCGCTGCAGAGATCGTTACCGGGTTCCCCGCCGACGGCGGCTTCCCGACTCCCTCTGCTTCGGCTAAACGGAAGGGGCAAGAGATCTCAGCCTTGGATGAAACTCAGGATACTGAGTCTAAACGCAAGACTACCTCTGTTCCCTTCAACATTAGTATACCGGATTTGGTGCAAAATATCAACGCTTCAGAGGGGGATTTCTTGAAATATCTGCCGGATGAAATGTTGACTGAAGCCCAAAAAGAGGGGAAAAAGAGTGCGCTCGAACAACAGCGCGCGAAAATTGACAGCTATGTTAAAAAGGGGAAAAACTCAATTCCTGAGCTGGAACCCACTGAGCCTGCCGCACAGGAACCGGTGCCGGAGCTGCTGCCTGAGAACGCCGTCGGTGCGACCAAGGCCAAGGGGCAGACCTACGCGGACAGCCAGACCAACAGCATCCGCGCTGCGGCAATTGACGCCGGTGTGACTGATCCTGACATGGAAGCGGACATTACCGAGCATATGCACGTTGTGCGTGGTGTAGCCGAGGCCGACAAGGCTGCACAGACCATTCTGCGCAAGCACGGTACGACAAAGACCGCCGAGCTGCTGCTGAATCACGCAAACCGTGCCGGTGGCTGGAATGCGGACGACGCGACCCTTGCATGGCACACCCTGCAGGCAATGGTGAAGAAGCTGAACAGCGGTAGCGCCAGCCTTGATAAGCCCAAGATGGTGAACGGCAAAGACAGCGGCATGACCGTTCGTGAAGACCTGACCATGCGGATGAACGCGCTGAGCGCAGCGTATGCGGACCAGAACACCAAGGCTGGCCAGTATCTGGGATATCTCGGGAACAAGACGAAGGAAGTGAACGCCAGCAACATTCTGGTGATGGCGCAGCAGATTTTGAATCCCGAGCCGGAGAAGCCCGGAAAGCAGCGCAAGGGCAAGGTGCCCGATCCGAAGACCCTGACCCCTCAGCAGACCAGTGAGCTGGTCAAGCTGGCTGAGGAGATGGAGAAGCTGAACCGCAACAGCAAAGCCTATGCCCAGAAGAAGGACCGGGTGGTGGAGATCCTCGCCGAAGCGCTTGGTCCCACAAGCTGGAGCGAGAGCGTTTCGAGCCTGTCCTATGTGATGATGCTGTCCAACATCCTGAAGACCGGCGGCAAGAACGTAATCGGCAACGCTTCGAGCGGAGCGCTGTACCGGATGAAGAACACGGTGGTCAAGCCCATGCTGGAAAAGGCCATGAGGGCAACCAAGCTGGGCGACAAGACCGGTTACACTTACACCACCGGCAAGGTGGACGACGCTCTGCGCAGCGAGGCATACAAGGTATACGAAAACGAGGCATACGGCCTTGTGAACGGCCCGAGCAAGTATGACACCACCGGCAGGCTGAATCTGGAGAAGAGCGGAAACTCGCTGAAGAACCTTGGCAACGAGGCTAAGGCGGCGCGGAAGAAGTACGCCGGAAAAGCCGGTAAGCTGGGCGATGCGGTGCAGTGGCTGGCAGATGCCGAGAACGAAACCTATTCCGCACAGGATGAGCTGGGTGCAATCGGTACGGCGGAGCTGCTGAACCATCTGCCGAAAGGCTCGAAGATTGCGCAGATGCTCAGTGGCTGGGCGGAGAGCCGCGCAAAGACCGGCAAGGTCGGTCTGGGTGGTACCCAGAACAACTTTGTTGACGCCCTGGCACGGGCGATGAAAGCCAACGGCATCCGCACTGCTGCCGAGCTGGACGCTGACCCGGTGCTGAAGGATGAACTGCTGCAGTACGCTGTATCGCAGGCCAAGGAAGTGACATTCCACGACGAGAACAAGCTGTCCCGCTCGATGCAGAACATCTCCCGTGATGCGGGCGTGTTCGGCCGGGCCGTGATGCCCTTTGCCCGGACACCGGCCAATGTGGCGATGCGTGCGGTGGAATACTCGCCGCTCGGCTCCCTGATTGCAGCCAACAAGGCAAAGCAGGGAGATGCGGATGCTGCGGTGGATGCGCTGGCAAAGAGCCTGACCGGCACCGCTCTGATGGCGCTTGGTCTTGCAGCCGGTGCCCTTGGATACCTGTCCGGAGGCAGCGGCGATGAGCGCAAAGACCGCTACGAGCAGAGCACCAAGGGTGAACAGGACTACTCGCTGAACATCGGTAAGCTGATGCAGGATATTGGCATCGACGCACCGGATGCGACCATCTCGGTGGAGACGCTTTCGCCTGCGATTCTGCCGATGCTGATTGGCGCTTCTCTGGCAAAGGA
>JAFUQL010000339.1 GCA_017472375.1 Oscillospiraceae bacterium
ACAATATCATTAAACGATATTGTAAAACGATATTGCTGCCCCGCCGGGCGAAAAGGAGGCCCCTTCCATGCCGAAACGATCCCTCGATACCCTCACCGAGACCATGTACTATGTGCTGATGGCCCTGAACAGCGGCCCCATGTGCGGGGTGGACGCCGCCGACTGGATCGCCCGCCGCACGGCGGGGCGGATCCAGGTGGGGCCGGCCACCCTGTACACCATCCTGGCAAAGTTCGAAAAGGAACACTTTATCGCAGAGTTTGAGGTGGACGGCCGCCGCCGTACCTACATCATCACCCCGGAGGGCCGGGCGGCCTATGCCGTTGAGCTGGCCCGGCTGCGCCGCTGTGTGGCCGACGCCGAAGCCCCCGCGCTGGGCGACCTGGTGCTGCCCTCCGAGGCCGACGTGCTGCGCGGGGTGCTGCCCGCCGGGTACACCGAACCGGCCCCGCCCGACGAAGGGAGGCTGACGCCATGTCCGACCGTCTGACCGACCGCGCCGAACCGCGTTACCGCTACAAGCTGCCCCCCTGCCCCGACTGGGACCCCGAGTCCGCCGAGAGCTGGCTCACCGACCAGGCCGCCCGGGGGCTGCACCTGTCGCCGCAGGGGGTGTTCGGGCCCTGGTTCGTGTTTGAGGAGGGCGCGCCCGCCCTGGTGCGCTACCGCCTGGAGCCGGTGGGCCGGGTAAAGCCCTTCTCGGACGGCGGCCCCGCGGACGAGGTGCTGGAGCTGACCGCCGCCTACGGCTGGGAGTATGTGGACCGCTGGGGCGAGTTCTACATCTTTCGCACCGCCGAGGCCGCCGCGCCCGAGCTGAACAGCGACCCGCTGGTGCAGGCCATCCCCATGCGGCAGTCCCGCGACCGCGTTTTGCACGACCTGATGTGGAATTTCGTCTGGCATGGGGTGCTGCACAGCGCCCTGTTCATGGGTGTGGCGGGGTTCTGGTGGCGGGGCGGTGTGGCGCTGCTGGCCGCCCTGCTGGGCGCCCTGCCCACGCTGGTCCTGCTGTTGGCGGTGGGCTGGGGGTGGGCCGTCTCGCTGACCCGGGCGGTGCGGCTGGATCAGCTGCGCCGCCGCCTTGCACGGGGCGAGGAGCCCGACCACCGCAAGGCCTGGTGGCAGGGCCTGCATCGCCACCGGGTGCGGCAGACCCTGGACCTGCTGAGCACGGCGGTGCTGGTGGCGGTGCTGGGGTTCGCGCTGCTCTGGGAGGACGCGCCCTACCGGGTGCCCCTGGACACCTGCGGCCCCCTGCCCTTTGCGAGCGCGGCAGAGCTGGCCGACGCCCGGCGCGCCCCCGCCGACAACCCCTTTGACGAGGAGGACAACACCCTGTTCGTCCGGGGCGACTGGCTGATGCCGCTGGTGCTGGAGCTCAACGAGCAGTCGCTGCTGACCTTTGCTGACGGCCGCACCCTGGAGGTGAGCCTGAAGGCCACCTATGTGGAGTGCCGCTTCGAGTGGCTGGCGCGGCAGGTGTACGACGGGTTCTGTCTGCAGAGCGAACAGCACCGCTGGAGCCTGCTGCTGGACCCGCCCGACCCGCTGGACCTGGGCGAAGCGGTGAACACCGCAGACGAAATGACGGGCTGGAGCGATTTTTACCGGGTGGTGGTCATCCGGCAGGGGTGCAAGGTGGGGATCTTCCAGCTGTACCAGTACGGCAACGGCCAGGCCGGCCTGCCCGCCGAACAGTGGGCCGCGGCGATGGCGGAGAGCATGGGGTGAGGAGGGCTTTTGCCGCACAAAGCCTGCCCTCCTCCCTTTTGGACTGATCTGGACTGATCCGGCAGATCATTCGTCGAAGTGACGGAACAGAGCACAAGAAAAGCACCGCAGGGCTTTGATGCCCCGTGGTGCCTTATTCATTTCAAACAGTTCGGCAAATTGGGGTTGGTCGCTTTTACAGCAAGAAGTCGCGGCCGTACCCCCCTCAGTCGCGCCTACGGCGCGCCAGCTCAG
The DNA here is from genome assembly GCA_017472375.1 of Oscillospiraceae bacterium. Lineage (GTDB taxonomy): Bacteria > Bacillota > Clostridia > Oscillospirales > Ruminococcaceae > SFJ001. Next base: position 1,969 of record JAFUQL010000339.1, read on the forward strand.
CTCTGCACACCCAGCGGGCGCCCCCGCAAAGCGGGGGCAGCCATTTTGCGGCA
>JAFUQL010000340.1 GCA_017472375.1 Oscillospiraceae bacterium
CATCATGACCGACCCTGAAATTGCCGATCATGTGTACATCGAGCCCATGACCCTGGATGTGGTCAAGCGCATTCTCGAGATCGAAAAGCCGGACTCGATCATTCCCAATATGGGCGGCCAGAACGGCCTGAACACCGCCATGGCGCTGGCCCGCAGCGGTTATCTGGAAGAGCATGGCATCCGTCTGCTGGCCTGCAAGCCCGAAACCATCGACCGCGCCGAGGACCGTGAGCTGTTCAAGGCCACCATGGAGAAGCTGAACCAGCCCTCCATCCCCTCCGAGGTCGTCGAAACGCTGGAGGACGCCCTGCGTGTGGCCGACGAGATCGGCTACCCGGTCATTGTGCGCCCCGCCTTTACCATGGGCGGCACCGGCGGCGGCATCTGCGAGGATAAGGAAAAGCTGATCGAGATCGGCACCAACGGCCTGCGTCTGTCGCCCATCCATCAGATTCTGGTGGAAAAGTGCATCTCGGGCTGGAAAGAGATCGAGTTCGAGGTCATGCGCGACAGCAAGGGCAACGCCATTACCATCTGCAGCATGGAAAACGTGGACCCTGTGGGCATCCACACCGGCGACTCGGTGGTGGTGGCCCCCAGCCAGACCCTGACCGACAAGGAATACCAGATGCTGCGCACTGCCGCGCTGGATATCATCAACGAGCTGGGTATCGAGGGCGGCTGCAACTGCCAGTTTGCCTTAAAGCCCGACAGCTTCGACTATGCGGTCATCGAGGTCAACCCCCGTGTGTCCCGTTCCTCCGCGCTGGCCAGTAAGGCCACCGGTTACCCCATCGCCAAGGTGGCCTGCAAGATCGCCATCGGCTACACGTTGGACGAGATCCGCAACGATGTGACCGGCACCACCAGTGCCTGCTTCGAGCCTACCGTTGACTACATCGTGGTCAAGTACCCCAAGTGGCCCTTCGACAAGTTCGTCTATGCCGACAAGAGCCTGGGCACCCAGATGATGGCCACCGGCGAGGTGATGTCCATCGGCAACAGCTTCGAGCTGGCCATCATGAAGGCGGTCACCTCCATCGAGCTGGGCATGGAAACCCTGACTTTGAAGGACTTCGAAAGCTACACCGACGACGAGATCATCGAGCATCTGCATGTGCAGGACGCCGAGCGTATGTTCTGCGTGTACGAAGCCCTCAAGCGCGGCATTTCCCACCAGATCATCTACGACATTACCAAGATCGACTGGTGGTTCCAGGATAAGCTGCAGCATCTGGCCGATCTGGAGCTGGCTCTGGGCCGCTGCAACGGAAGCCTGAGCGCCGAGCAGTATCTGGAAGCCAAGCGCAACGGCTTTATGGACAAGACCATCAAGCGGCTGGCCAAGGTGGACGAGCTGCCGGTGAAGGATGTGCACGCCAGCTACAAGATGGTGGACACCTGCGCCGCCGAGTTTGCCGCCCGCACCCCCTATTTCTACTCCACCTATGACGAAGACAACGAAGCTGCCAACTTCATTGCCAAAAAGGAAGCCGCCGAGGGCAAAAAGAAGAAGATCCTGGTCTTTGGCTCCGGCCCCATCCGCATCGGCCAGGGCATCGAGTTCGACTACTGCTCGGTGCACTGCGTGTGGACCCTGAAGAAGCACGGCTGTGAGGCGGTCCTGGTCAACAACAACCCCGAGACCGTTTCCACCGACTTCGACACCGGCGACCGCCTGTATTTCGATCCCCTGAACCCCGAGAGCGTGGATCACATCATCGAGACCGAGAAGCCGGACGGCTGCGTGGTGCAGTTCGGCGGTCAGACCGCCATCAAGCTGGCGAACCACCTGGCCGCCAAGGGCGTGCCCATCCTGGGCACCCCCGCCGACGCCATCGATGAGGCCGAGGACCGCGAGCGCTTCGACGCTCTGCTGGAGCGCTGCAACATCCCCCGCCCGCAGGGTACCACCGTGTACACCACCGAGGAGGCCCTGGCGGCCTGCAAGGAGCTGGGCTACCCCGTGCTGCTGCGTCCCAGCTACGTTCTGGGCGGCCAGAACATGATCGTTGCCTACAACAGCGGCGACGTGAAGGAGTACATGGGCGTCATCACCAGCCATGTGGATATGTCCAACCCCGTTCTGGTGGACCAGTACATCCAGGGCACCGAGTGCGAGGTGGACGCCATCTGTGACGGTGAGGACTTCCTGATCCCCGGCATCATGGAGCACATCGAGCGCACCGGCGTGCACTCCGGCGACTCCATCAGCGTGTATCCCCCCCAGACCCTGAGCCAGAAGGTCATCGACACCCTGGTGGACTACACCGGCCGCTTCGCCCGTGAGCTGAAGGTGGAGGGTCTGGTGAACGTGCAGTACGCCGTCAAGAACGACAAGGTGTACGTCATCGAGGTCAACCCCCGTTCCAGCCGTACCGTGCCCTACATCAGCAAGGTCACCGGCGTGCCCATGGTCGAGCTGGCCGTGCGCTGCTGCCTGGGTGAGAAGCTGCGCGACATGGGCCACGGCATCGGCCTGCATCCCAACGCCCCCTATGTGGCGGTCAAGGTGCCCGTTTTCAGCTTCGAGAAGCTGCACGGCGTGGACACCCAGCTGGGCCCCGAGATGAAGAGCACCGGCGAGGTGCTGGGCCTGGCCCCCAACTTCCACGACGCCCTGCTGAAGGGCCTGGTGGGCGCCGGCTACGAGTTCAAGCATCCCGGCCCCGGCAGCTGCTGCATCTTCACCGTGAAGGACAGCGAGAAGGCCGAGTGGGCTGAGGTGGCCTACAAGCTCAAGCAGATGGGCTACAAGCTGTACGGCACCAGCGGCACTGCGCACTACTTCCACAAGGAGATGATCGCCTGCAGCGAGGTACGCGGCATGAGCGGCGAGCGTCCCAACGTGGTGGACCTGCTGGAGAGCGGCCTGGTGGACTATGTGTTCACCACCAGTGCCCACGGCCGCGACCCCAAGCGCGACAGCGTGAAGCTGCGCCGCAAGGCCGTGGAGCTGAGCCTGACCTGCATCACCGCCATCGACACCGCCAAGGTGCTGGTGGACACCCTGCTGGGCGACCATTCGCTGAAAAATGTGCCCCTGGTGGACATTTCCAAGCTGTAAGTGACAGGGTTTTCCCGCGGCACACAAAATGTGCATATCAATGACAAAATTTGATGTGCAAAAAAGGCTGTTTTGTGTGCAAACTCTTGAGAAAACACGAAAAGATGGTAACATATTGACGGACGGCCGCTGAGAATTGTAAAGTTCTCGGCGGCTGTACGTTGAGGGGCCCTGGATGCATCTGCGCCTGAATGCGGGGCGCTGCGGGGCAGCCGCGCAGGGAACGCGGCGAGCAATTTTTGTGTGAAAGAGGAGCTTTGGGAAATGACGAGATCTCAGTTGATTACCCAGGTGGCCCAGACCACCGGGATGTCCGAGGCGGTCGTGGAGACCGTGATGGACGGCGTGTTTGATACCATTGTGGACAAGCTGCGGGAGGGCGAGAAGGTCACCATCGCCGGTTTCGGCCGGTTCGAGATGCGCGAGCGCAAGACCAAGTCCTTCACCAACCCCAAGACCAAGGTGGCCAGCCAGCTGGCCCCCACCACCATCCCCGGCTTCAAGGCCAGCGGCCGCCTGAAGGAGCGCCTGGCGGAGGAGTGAGCGGAAGGTCCGCAGATCCATAGAAACAAGGACCCCGGCGCGTTGAAGCAACGCACCGGGGTCTTGCTGTATGGGGCAGGGCGCAGGTTGCCAGACCCTGCCGCTTGTGTTATACTGATTTTGTATCGCCCAAACCGGCCGGCCCCCTGTGCCTGCCGTACCTGATATATAAAGAACAAGAAGAGGAACGCGAACCTATGTTGTACAAAGACCTGACCGTCAGCCCGGAGATCCTGCAGGCGGTGGAGCGCATGGGCTTTGTGGAGATGACCGAGATCCAGGAGAAGGCCATCCCCGTGATGATGGCCGGCAAGGACGTCATCGCCAAGGCGCCTACCGGCACCGGCAAGACCTGTGCCTTCGGCATTCCCGTCATCGAGCAGCTGGACAAGGAGGCCGCCTGGCCCCAGACCGTCATCCTGGCCCCCACCCGGGAGCTGGCCCAGCAGATCGCCGGGGATCTGCGCGACCTGACCCACTTCATGCCCGCGGTGCGCACCGCCTGCGTGTACGGCGGCGCCAATATGCAGAAGCAGATCGACCAGCTCAAGAAGGGCTGCCAGATCGTGGTGGCCACCCCCGGTCGCCTGATGGACCATGTGCGGCACCGCACCATCGACATCAGCCATGTGACCACCGTGGTGCTGGACGAGGCCGACGAGATGCTGAACATGGGCTTCTACAAGGACGTGCGCCACATCATCGATCTGATGAAGGCCCGCAAGAGCCTGTCCATGTTCAGCGCCACCATCAGCCGTGAGGTGATGGACATCGGCTGGCTGTACCAGAAGGACCCCGCTGAGATCTCGGTGCAGCCGGTGCTGGAGAGCATGCCCAAGATCACCCAGTACAAGCTCAAGACCACCGGCCGTGACAAGCTGGCCGATGTGGCCCAGATCATCCTGTCCGGCGGCTATGGCCGGGTGATGGTGTTCTGCAACACCAAGTTCACCACCGCCACCCTGTGCAACCAGCTGGCCCGGCTGAACTTCCAGGTGGACTGCCTGCACGGCGATCTGTCCCAGGCGGAGCGCAACAAGATCATGGGCACCTTCCGGGAGGGCAAGCTGCACGTTCTGGTGGCCACCGACGTGGCCGCCCGCGGCATCGACGTGGAGGATGTGGATGCCGTCATCAACTACGATGTGCCCGACTCCAACGAGTACTACACCCACCGCATCGGCCGCACCGGCCGCGCCAAGCGCGAGGGCGTCAGCTATCTGCTGTACACCCCCGAGGAGGAGAAGCGGGTGGGCGAGCTGCTGCGGCTGACCCGCAACGAAGCCATCCCTGTCCACTTTGACTTCAACCACGAAAAACTGGTGGTGGAGCAGGTGGAAAAGAAGGATAAATTCAACATCAAGGCTTATTTCTGAGCCGTGAAAAAATTTTGTGGGTTTTATCCGACAAAAGACTAGCGCCGCCGAATGATATGGTGTAAGATAACCATAGGGATAAAATGGCGGTGACTCTCCCCGGAGCACCCCCAGCATAAAGGACACAGGAGGAACATGTTATGATTCGTGCGACCCGTAGAATGCTCGACTACTTTGAGAGCAAGAAGATGAAGTGGCTGTCCGACATCGACACCACCAAGCAGGGTAAGGATGTCGTTACCGTCGTGTACAACTGCGACAACATCGACAAGATCCGCTTCAAGATTTTCGTGGATCCCGATGAGGACAATGTGGCCATCCGTGTGTGGAGCATCGCCAAGGCCAACGGCGCCGCCAAGGCCGCTGCCATGCAGCTGGTGATGAACGAGCTGAACAGCAGCTACCGCTGGTACCGCTTCTACCTGGACGAGGACTCCGAGGTCACCGCCGCGGTGGACTGCGTTATCACCCCCGACACCATCGGCCCCGTGGTCTACGAGCTGGTGCAGCGCGGCTGCAACATCATCGACGAGGGTTACCCCAAGATGATGCAGGCTCTGTGGGGCGGCAAGTAAGCCAGAACAGACACAACAGCCCGGAGACGGCCCGCAGCGGCAGCCTCCGGGCTGTTTTTGTGTGCCGCAGGGCAGGGGCCCCGGGGCCTGCAGAGCGCTGGAAGGTTTTGACATTTTCAAAAAACACGAAGAAGCGAATAATAAAATTTCGGAGCATCCCTTGACCTTCCACCGGGTGGAGGGTATACCATAAGGTCAAACAGGAGGTGAGATGCCATGCGCATCCAACAGGTGGAGCAGGAGGTCGGCATCAGCAAGACCAACATCCGATTCTACGAGACGGAGGGGCTCATCAGCCCCCGGCGGGAGGGAGCCAACGGCTACCGGGACTACTCGGAGGAGGACGTGGCGGCGCTGCGGCGCATCAAGCTGCTGCGCAAGCTGGACGTGCCTCTGCCCGAGGTGAAGGCCATGCTGGCGGGGCAGATCACCCTGGCCGAGGGGATGCGCCGTCACCAGCTTCTGCTGGACCACCGGCAGGCCGATCTGGCTGCCGCCCGGGAGCTGTGTGAGGCCCTGGCCGAGCGCCCCGGGCCGCTGGGTGCGCTGGACGCGGACGCCTTTCTGGACGCAGTGACCCGTCAGGAGGAGAAAGGAGTGACCTTTGTGGATTTGAAACAGAACGACCGGCGCGACCAGTATCTGGGTGCCCTGCTGGGCGGCGGCAGCTTCATCCTGCTGATGCTGCTGACGGTGGGAGTGCTCCTCTGGGCTATGACGGTGGATCCCATCCCGTGGCCGGCTGCGGCGCTGCTGCTGGCCATCCCGCTGCTGTGCATCTTCGGCACGGTGGTGGTGTTCGTCCAACGTGTTTTTGAGATCAGGAAAGGGGAATTCGATGCTTATCGTCAATATTGATCACCTGCCCGGCAAACAGTACGAGGTGCTGGGTCTGGCCCGGGGCAGTGTGGTGCTGAGCAAGAACTTCGGCAAGGATTTTCTGAGCGCCATGAAGACTTTGGTGGGCGGCGAGATCACCGCCTACACCGAGCTGCTGAACGAGGCCCGGCAGATCGCCATGGGCCGCATGGTGAAAGATGCCGAGGCGCAGGGTGCCAATGCGATCCTGAACCTGCGCTACGCATCCAGCAGTCTGATGCAGTCCGCCGCCGAGGTCATCGCCTACGGCACCGCCATCCGAATCATCGGGGAGTGACCGCGCTCCCCAAAAGGAGGACACCATGAAGGACCTTTGGAACGACCGGCCGCTGCGGGTCTACCTGCTGTGCAGCTTCGGC
>JAFUQL010000341.1 GCA_017472375.1 Oscillospiraceae bacterium
AGTTGTAAAGTAGTAAAACATCATTTCTGCATCCGGCGCAAAAGCAGCGGCTTCAGCCACCGGGATTTGTGCAAAAAGCGAGGGGTTTTCCACCGTGATCCGCGGCAAATTTTGCCCGGTCAAAAGCACGGATGGGCCACCCGCGCGCAATGGCAGGCAGCCCATCGATGTATCGTGTTTTAGCCCTGGCAGCCCAGGTCGTCCCAGTTGGCAAAGTCCTCGGGGCTGGCGATGCGGGTGGGGTCCAGCTTGCCATCGGCGTCCACCGGCTTATCGGCGGTGCCCAGCTCCACAGGGTTGGCGTTGGGGGCGGCGGTGGTGGCGCTGATGTCCTCCCAGATGCGGGCCACCACGTCGGCAGCCTCCGCATCGATCTCCTCGCCGGTCTGGGCGGCAGCGCGGGCCACAGCCTCAGCGGCCTCGGCGGGGTCGATCTCAGGGATGGTCTCCTCGGCGGCAGGCTCCTCGGCGGGCTCCTCCACGGCAGGGGCCTCCACCACGATCTCCTCCTCGCTGCCCAGATCCACCGAGAACACGTCGTCAGCGGGCTCCTCGGCCACGATGGGCTTGTCCATGTCCTTCAGCAGCTTGCAGGCGACTGCGCCGGCAGCCACACCGATGCCAATGGCGATCAAACGTCGAATCATGCTCATGGTCGTTTCTCCTCTCTGTCAGCTGAAGGTCACCACGTCCTCGGCGGGGGCGGTGCCGTCCACCACCTCAAGGGCGGTCAGCACCGGGCCTTCGCCCCGGAAGATGGGGTGATACTTCACATTCACTTTTGCGGTCACGGTGACCCAGGTCCGCTGGGGCAGCTCCTTATACCGGTCGTACTTGCAGGGGAAGCCCACGAACTGGATGTCGTTGGCACAGCAGGTCATGGCGAAACGGCCGGGCACGAAGCAGCCCTTGCCCGCCCGGGGGGTCTGGCAGACCTGCGCAGTGAACCGCACCGTCTTGCCCTTGTACTTGGCGGGGGTCTCGGTGCAGTCCATGTACCAGATGCCGAAGTCCTCGTCCTTGATGTCGATGACCGGCGCCTCGATGTCAAAGGGCAGCGGGTCGGGGATGTCGTCGTAGGCCACCGAGCCGTCGGCGTACTCGTAGGCGATGTCGCAGCGGCGGGAGGCCTGCCGCACCACCTTGTGGACGAACATCCGGCTGTCCGGGTCGTCCAGATGCTCGGCACGGTTCAGCACGATCAGCTCGCTGGCGGCGATCTTGTCCAGGATCAGGCCGCGCATGGAGTTGTCGTTGGCGTACAGCTTGAAGGTGGAGCCGTCCGCGGTGGCGATGCACTGGTAGATGACCCAGTTGTCGGGCAGCGCCTCGGCCAGGTCGTTCATCATCCACATGCCGTTGTACTCGATGACCACACGGCCGCAGTCAGACTTCTGCGCCAGCATCTCCAGATTGGCCCGGGTCAGCTCGCTCTTGTCCTCCAGCATGGCGGGATACACGCCGCCGAAGGCAAACTTCTCGCTGTCGTACTCCTCCTCGCCGTCCTCACAGATCAGCAGCAGGGTCTTGTCGCCGGAGTCGAACTGGGGATCCTCGAAGGTCTCCTGGATGAATTTGGTCTTGCCGGACTCCAGAAAGCCCACAAACAGATATACGGGAATTTCCTTGTTCATCAACGTTTCCTTTCGCGCTAACAGTCGCGCTTACAGCTTGAACAGGGTCTCCAGCGCCTGCTCATCCATCTTGCTGCCGATAACGCACAGACGGCCGGTCACATCGGCGGCACCGGTGCGCACCTCATGCTCGCCGGGCACATAGTCGAAGTGGAACCACTCGCCGTCCACACCGGCCACGATGCCCTTGGCGCGCAGCACGGCGCCCAGCTCGCCGGAGTCCAGGCTCTCCAGAGCAAACTCCAGCTCGGCTCGGGTGAACTTGCGGGCGGTCTCGCGGCCCCAGCTGGTGAACACCTCGTCGGCGTGATGGTGGTGATGGTCGTGGCCACAGCCGCAGCTGCAGTGCTCACCGTGCTCATGGTGATGCTCATGCTCATGGTCGTGGCAGCCGCACTCGCAATGCTCGTCGTGCTCGTGATGCTCATGGTGGTGATGCTCGTGCTCACCGTGCTCGTGATGATGCTCATGCTCGTGGTCGTGGCAGCCGCACTCGCAGTGCTCGTCATGCTCGTGGTGCTCATGGTGGTGATGCTCATGCTCGCCGTGCTCATGATGATGCTCATGCTCGTGGTCATGGCAGCCGCACTCGCAATGCTCGTCATGCTCGTGGTGCTCATGGTGGTGATGCTCATGCTCGCCGTGCTCGTGATGGTGCTCATGCTCATCCTCATCCTCATCGTGATGATGGCCGCAGCTGCACACACCGTGCTCATCGTAGTGATGCTCATGGTGATGGGCATGGGCAGCGGCGCGGGCCTGCTCCAGCAGAGCCTGCACAAAGTCGTCCTCGCTCTCCATGGCGTGGACGATCTGGGCGCCGGTCAGCTGATCCCAGTCGGTGGTCACGATGGTGGCCTTGGCGTTCTTGGTGCGCAGCAGATCCACCGCCTTGGCGATCTTGGCCTCGTCGGCGGCGCCGGTGCGGCTCAGCAGAATGGTGGAGGCGTGCTCGATCTGGTCGTTGTAGAACTCACCGAAGTTCTTCATATACAGCCGCACCTTGTTCACGTCGGCCACGGTGACGAAGCTGTTCAGCTTCACGTCCTCCTCGGCGGCCACGCTCTCCACAGCGCGGGTCACGTCGCTGAGCTTGCCCACGCCGGAGGGCTCGATCAGGATGCGGTCGGGGCGGTACTGCTCCACCACCTGCTTCAGAGCCACGCGGAAGTCGCCCACCAGGCTGCAGCAGATGCAGCCGGAGTTCATCTCGGTGATCTCGATGCCGGCCTCTTTCAGAAAGCCGCCGTCGATGCCGATCTCACCGAACTCGTTCTCGATCAGCACGATCTGCTCGCCCTTGAAGGCCTCCGCGATCAGCTTCTTGATGAGGGTCGTCTTGCCGGCGCCCAGAAAGCCGGAAAAAATGTCGATCTTGGTCATGTCGTCTTTACCTCTCTGCGGCCGCTGGCCGCCTGTCTTTGGTTCTATGTGGGCCGCGGTGTGCGGCGTTTGGATGCTTCTTTACCTCTAATATTATAACAAACCTGTCAACTGGCAAATGGCCGAAACAGGGCGTTTTTTCATCGCCCAATTGCCCTATTTTGCCAATTTGGGCTGCCTGCCCGCCCCGGCGCGGCAGCATCGGCGCACACAGGCAATTTTTTTGCGTTTTTTGAAACATTTTGTCGCCCTGCATCGTATGCAATAATAGAGGATAAAGTTTTTTCAAAGGAGTCTGTACCGTGACCGAACAGGAATACTTCCGCCGCCGCCGTGAGCGTGCCGCCCACCGCCGTCCCACCCGCCGCCGTCCCTCGCTCCTGTTTGCTGTGTGCACAGCCGGCATCGTGCTTTTGCTGGCGGTCGTCTTTTTTGTCAGCCGCAGCCTTGTTGCCGACAAAAACGAGCCTCCCTGGGTCATCGCCGTTGACCCGGGACACGGCGGCAAAGACCTGGGCGCGGTGGGGCTTATCGGCGAAGTGGAGCTGAACTATGCCGTCGCAGAGTCGCTCTGTGCGCTTTTGGACGCTGACCCGGATTTCATTCCCGTCCTCACCCATACCGGGGAGGGCGGCACCCCCAAAGAGCGTGCCCGCACTGCCGCGCGCAAAAAGGCCGATTTGTTCCTCTCCATTCACGGAAACTCCGACGGCACGGGCGAGGCGCGGGGCTTTGAATGCTACCCGGAGCTGCCCGGCCACGGGCAGCACGAGGAGAGCCTGCGTTTTGCCAAACTCATCTGCAAGGAGATGGAGCCGCTGTGCGCCCGGATGCGGGGCGAAGGGGGGATCCGCTACGCATATTTTGACGAAGCCGATACCAAATACTTTGTGGAAGCCTACGCCGCCGAGGGCATCGAGGAGCCGAGCTTCGGGGTGCTGGAGTACACAAAATGTCCCGCTGTGCTGGCGGAGCAGTGCTTCGTTACCAATGCAGAGGACGTGGTCTTTTTTGCGAGCGAAGAGGGCATACAGGCCGCCGCCGATGCCTACTACCAGGCCATCAAAGCATATTTCGGCCGATGATACGCCGCTTCGCCCCTCCCGGCGCCCTGCGGGGCGCTTTTTTTGCGCAAACGCCCTTCTTATCACAAAACGCATTTGCCATAGAGTTTCTCCGAAATACGCCCGCCCAAACATTGACTTTTATAATGAAAATGTTATGATATATTCAACATCTCTGTTATGAACGTTGGATAGATTGCGGATGATCGGAGGACCATGTATGAACCTGAAACAGGCCCGTTATATGAAGACCATCGCGCAGGAGGGCAGCATCACTGCGGCAGCAAAAAAGCTGTACGTCAGCCAGCCCTCGCTGAGCCAGATGCTGCGGCAGGTGGAGACCGAACTGGGTCTGCCCATCTTCGACCGCAGTGTTTCGCCCTTCCGCCTGACCTACGCAGGCGAACAGTACCTGCGCACCGCCCAGATCATGCTGGCCGCCGCCGAGCGGCTGGAGAACCAGCTTCGGGAGATCAAGCAGGAGAACACCGGCCGGCTGCGGCTGGGCATCAGCGTACAGCGGGCCATGCAGGTGCTGCCCGCCGCCCTGCCCCGGTTCTGGGAGCAGTACCCCAGCGTTTCGGTGGAGCTGACCGAGGCCGGCAGCACCAAGCTGGAGGACATGGTACGGGACGGCCGGCTGGACATGGCCCTGGCAGCCATTGCCTCCGCCAGCCCTCATCTGACCTACGAGCTGATCGAACAGGAGGTCATCGGCATTCTGGCCGGCGCGGGCAGCCATCTGGCCCAGACCCAGCCCGCCGGCACCCTTGTGACACTGGAGGATGCCCGCGAGGACACCTTCATCAGCCTGAAGCAGGGCCACAGCGTGCGGCTGGTACAGGACAAGCTGTTCCGCACCGCCGGCATCCGCCCCCACATCCTGCTGGAGAGCGACAGCATGGAGGTGGCCAAGCGGGTGGCGCTGGGCACCGGCAGCTGCCTGCTGTGCTCCAACATCTACATGGACAGTTTGGTCCGGCGCAAGGGCGGCGCCTTCTATCCGCTGAAAAACTACGAAAACAAACGGCACTTCTATGTCTGTTACCGCAAGGACGAGTACCTGCCCCGGTATATGCGCGACTTCATCCAGATCACCAGTGAGGTGCTGAGCCGATAAAGAGCGCAGCCGCCATTTTGCGGTTCCCGTTTTCATATGCTGGTGGTATAATCAGAAAAAACACACTTTGGCTAAGAGGAGTGGAACACCATGAAGGTATTGCTTGTGAACGGCAGCCCCCATCCGGCCGGCTGCACCTACACCGCCCTGACCGAGATCGCTGCCGAGCTGGAAAAATGCGGCGTGGAGGCCGAGATCTTCCAGGCCGGGGCGGCCCCCATCGGCGGCTGCATCGGCTGCGGCGGCTGTGCAGGCAAGGGGGCGTGCGTGTTCGGAGGCCCGGTGAATGAGCTGATCGAGCGGGCCAAGACTGCCGACGGCTTCATCTTCGGCACCCCGGTGCACTATGCATCGGCTTCCGGCGCCGTCACCTCCCTGCTGGACCGGGCGTTTTATGCGGGCAGTGCCCAGGTCC
>JAFUQL010000040.1 GCA_017472375.1 Oscillospiraceae bacterium
ACGCCCTGTTCGAGCGCCACTACTCGGTGTCCTTCCACGCCATCGTGGGCGTGGTCATCGCCGCCACCGTGATGATCATCCCCTTCGGGAGCTTCACCCTCTCGGTGGGCGGCTGCATCATCAATGTGGTGTGCATCGCGGCGGGCGTTGCGGCGGCCCTGTGCCTGGACCGCTTCAACCAGAAGTTTGCCGGTCAGAAGTAACACAAAGGAGTGTCTCCCATGAAACTGCTGCAGGGCTATACCCGGCAGGAAAAGAGCTGGATGATGTACGACTGGGCCAACAGCGCCCACTCGGTGATCGTGGTCACCATCCTGCCCATCTTCTACAACACCGTGGCCGAGTACACCGGCGATGCGGTCTCCAGCATGAGCACCTGGGGCTATGCGACCAGTGCAGCCATGGCCATTGTGGCGCTGCTGGCACCGGTGCTGGGCGTGTTCGGTGACTTTGAGGGCTGGCGCAAAAAGCTGTTCACCGCCTTCATGCTGCTGGGCGTGCTGTCCTGCGCGGGGCTGGCGGTGACCCCCATGCTGCCCTTCACCCAGCCCGGCGTGGCCGAGCAGGTGGGGCTGATGGTGCTGGGGCTGTACATCCTCAGTACGCTGGGCTTCGCCGGTGCGAACCTGTACTACGACAGCTTCCTCACCGACGTGACCACCCCCGACCGGATGGACCGGGTGTCCACCATGGGCTACGGCATGGGCTACATCGGCGGCAGCACCATCCCGCTGCTGATCTTTCTGGTAATGAACGCGGTGGGCGTGCCCATGCTCACCTGCCTGACCTTCATCTTCGGCTTTACAGCGGTGTGGTGGCTGGTGTTCAGCTTCCCGCTGCTGAAAAACGTCCATCAGACCAGCAGCATCCCCCGGGAAAAGGGGGCGGTGGGCCGGGCCCTGCGCACGGTGGGCGCCACCCTGCGTGAGATCTGCGCCCACAAGGACATGCTGGTCTACCTGCTGGCGTACTTTTTCTACATCGACGGCGTGAACACGGTCATCCACATGTCCACCACCTACGGCGACATGCTGGGGCTGGACTCCACCGCCATGATGCTGGCCCTGCTGATGGTGCAGATGCTGGGCCTGCCCTTCTGCCTGCTGTACATCAAGCTCAGCGCCCGGTTCGGCGCGCGGCGGATGGTGGGCTTCGGCATCTGCGTGTATATGTTCGCCTGCGTGTTCGCGTTTTTCCTGCGCAGCGCGTGGCAGTTCTGGGTGCTGGCGTTCCTGGTGTCCACCAGCCAGGGCGGCATCCAGGCGCTGAGCCGCAGCATGTTCGGCAAGATGATCCCCGACCGGAACCGCTCCGGCGAGTTCTTCGGCTTCTACGACATCTTCGGCAAGTTCAGCGCCATCCTGGGCCCGTCTCTGGTGGGCTTTGTGAGCAGCATCATGGCCGACCGGGAGCTGGCGGCCCGTGGCCTCACCGAGGCCACCGTCACCGCGCAGCAGCTGGCGGAGGTGAACGCCGCCGCCGCGCCCTGGGGCGTATTGTCGGTGCTGCTGGTGTTCCTGGTGGGCGGCGGGCTGTACTTCTTTGTGCTGCCGCGCTGCCTTAAAAAGGACTGAATCACGCATAAAACGGCGCGGGCCGGCTGGAAACGGCCTGCCTGCGCCGCTGTGTTAAACAGGGAAGGAGAGAGCCATATGCCGGAAGGCTACACCCATCTGCGCTGCGCCCACCGGGCTGCCCGGGCGCTGGGCCTGGAACAGGACCTGGTGCAGACCGCATTTGACACCGGCGCCAACGGGCCGGACATCCTGTTCTGCTACCAGGTGTGGAAGCCCGCCGCAAAGCGGGAACATCCGCTGCCGGCCTTTGGCGGGCGGATGCACGAGGAGAACACCGGGGCATTTCTGCGGGCGCTGATCGCCCGGGCGGACACCCCGGCCCGGCGCAGCTACGCGCTGGGGTTTGTGTGCCACTACGCCGCCGACGGGGTGCTGCACCCCTATGTGGAGCGGCTGACCATGCCCGGGCAGCTCTACAGCGAGCCGGGCGGCCACGGCTATCTGGAGATCGCGCTGGACAGCGAGCTGCACCGGCAGGACACCGGGGATGCGGCGGTGCCGGTGGCCCACTGCTGCCCGCTGCCCGAGCCGGCGGTGCTGGATGAGCTGGTGAGCCTGCTGGGCGGGGCCATCCGGGCGGCCTACGGGGAGGACTTCCCGGCCGGGGCGCTGCGGGATGCCTTTGTGCACTCCACCAGGGTGCGGGGGCTGTTCGTCTGCCGCGCTGCCCCTAAGCGGTGGCTGCTGGCGGCGCTGGAGCCGCTGTTCGGCAAAAAGGGCACCATCACCGGGCACATCACTCCGGCGAGGCTGAAGCCCGGCCTGCCGGAGGAGTGGCAGCACCCGGTGAGCGGCGAGACCATCCGGGCCGGTGTGCCCGCCCTGCTGGAGCAGGCCGAGCAGCGGTGCGGGCTGTATATGGCGGCCTGCCGCGCCCACTGGAGCGGCGCCATGACCGCACAGGAGCTGGCCGCCGTGCTGGGCAGCCGCAGCTATGTGACCGGGCTGGAGGACGCGCGGAGCACAGGCAACACGAACAAAGTGTAAAACAACGATGATGCGACAAGAACTCCCGCCGCCCCGCCCGGGCGGCGGGAGTTCTTGTGCTTTTTTGCGGAGAAGACGGCTAAACAAAGTGAGAAAAATCTGAAATTAACTATTGCAAAAACGACGAGTGCGAGTGAATATTTAAGTGACTGTAAAGGTTTGTCAATTTGGCGTTATGTCAGCTTGCGGCAGCCCCGAGCGGTCCGTTTCGATCATGTGGAAGACCCGGGGCCCCGGGTCATGCTTTACACAGTAAAGCATGAAGTGCTCTGTTGCCGGGCAGAGCCAGAGGGGGCGCAGGGCCGGCGGCATGGCGGGGCGGGCCGGGGAGGCCGGACCGGTGCCATTCGGGAACCCGAATCAGGCTTTCAGAGAAAGCCTGATCACCGCTGTTTCCGGAAAAGCGGAGCGGGTGGACGAGCGGCAGCGGGCAGGCCGGTGCAGATCACAGCGCGGGGCGCATTTTGCGCGGGGGACCGCCCCCCGCCTGCGGCCTGCAGAATGGAGAGGATCGATAATGATAAAGAAAGGAAAAAGGCTGCTGAGCCTGCTACTGGCAGTGGTCATGCTGGTCGGCGTGTTCCCCACGAGCGTGTTCGCGGCGGCGGTGGGTGAACCGGTGAAAAACACCACGGGTGAAGAGCCAGAGCCGATTGAGGGATTTTTCTGGAAAAACACCGGCACGTCTGAGGCGGTGGACCCCGAAAAATGTCACTTCCCTGACTCGGAGCATGTCCACTCTGCTGATTGCTATGGTTATCTTCAAATTTGTGACCATAAAAAAGGCCATCTGAGCACCTGCTATCCGACGGAGTACGTTTATGAGAAATGTCCTGGTTCTTCTCATGACCATACTCAGGAGATTAACGTTGGTGATGTGGTTAAACGAGACAGCATCTTTAACATAACGTGGGACCAGTCTCATCCGGCATACTCTGTTGTGAAAGCATATTACGATAGTTTGACTGGTTTTAATAATAAGCTTAGTATATTCACCACAGAGTTCTGCTACACCGCAACGGAGGGGGAGGAACCCACCAAGTGTTCTCATGGTGAGTGCACGACGGATAACTGCTATATTAGCTATTTGTCTTGCTCACAGCATGTACATGATGAGGATTGCTA
>JAFUQL010000342.1 GCA_017472375.1 Oscillospiraceae bacterium
CCTTAAACTCATGGATCTGCGCAACAAGGCCCAGAATCTCCGAATCCCACTGTCGATTTTGAAGTGTTGAATAATCAAAGGTTCTCATTCGCCTACCCCCTTGTCTTTAACCTAATCATAGGCCGTTTTTAGGCGAATGTCAAGTGCATACGTCAATTGTTCGCCTACTCATGGTATACATATAGGCGAATCGCCTTTCCGTTAGGCGATTCGCCTTATCTTTCGTTAGCGCTCATACCGCCCATCCGCACGATCTTGCTGTTCAATTCCAGTCATCCACTCGATCTTTTCCCGCATCGCCTCAACACGGGGCAGAATGCGGCGCACGATGCGCAGCTCCCTGCGGATAGCGGCGATCTTCGTGGTCAGATCCGTCTTATCTGTATGCAGACGGTCTGCTTCGACCGGGTCGCTGCAGCGGCGCAGACGGTTGCGGCACTTTTCACGCCGGGAATCAGCTGTTCCATATCGGTCTGCTTTTCGGCTGCAAACTTCTCCACCTCTTCTGCGGTGTCCAGCGAATATTGTTCCATCAGCTGCATCTCCTGCTCCAGCTGCTCCCAGCGGCGGTATTCCTCCCACATGGCGGGGTGAGGCGGACGGTTCTTGCTGCCATGCGCATAATTGTGATGAAACAGGTATCGGTAATACCGATAGTACCGGTACAGCCCGCTCGACTCGGCAAGGATCTCCAACAGATCCTTCGGCGGTTTACCTCGTGTTCTGCAGGCATATCCGGGTTCTACAAACAACTCCTGCTGCGCGGCAAGGCGCTCCCCGTAGGACAGTCTGCGGATCTCGGCGATGCGCCGGCGCAGGGCATCCTCGGCATAATCCTCGCCCAGTGTTTTGAATCGCACGGCCCGTTTGTCACCGGGCAGCTTGAGGGTGGCATAGGTGCGGTGCGGGTCGAATCTTACCTCGTAGCCCATCTGCCGCAGTGCAGCGGGCAAATCCCCAAAGGTTCTGCAGTGGAAAAGCGCCTGATCAATATCTGTCCGCATGATGTTATAACGGGTGGGTTCGCCCCGCTTTTCGGCCTGATAAATGCTTCGTGGCGTGTGGGCGCCGCCGGGCTCCACCACCGAAAGACCGTGTTCCCGACAGAGCTGATCGGACGCCTGCTGCAGCGCGCGGTAGGTGGCCTTGCAGTCGTTGTACCGTTTGCCGTCCACAAAGGAAACCGAGTTGAGCACAAAATGGTTGTGGCAGCAATCGGTGTTCAGGTGGGTGGCGACCAGCATCTGAAACCGGTCGCCCCACAGGCGTTTGGCCAGCTCTACCCCGATGGCATGGCACTGCTCCGGCGTGACCTCGCCGGGCGGGAAGCTTTGATAGGCGTGGAACGCTACCGTGCCGCCGGTCTTGCCGAACTGCTGCTTGGTCAGCTCCATCTGCTGCCGGGCGATGGCCGGCACGCAGTTCACCCCGCTGACAAACAGCTGATCATCCCGGGTAGTCTTGGCATCGTTGGCCGCATAGTTCAGGGTTTCCTCCAGATCATTTTTCAGTCCGGTCAGATCCGGGACCCGGGTTTTCTGCTCGTTTTCCGCATAGCGGATGACCGAGTCGAGCCGTCCCCTGACCGGCCAGATTTTTGTCACAGCCATGGTCATTCCTCCTTTGCAGGGCGGGTGACCGCGGTCTGGATGGCGAGCAGGGTGTTCAACAGTTCCTGCTGTACCTCGGGCGTGTTGTCCTGTTGGTAGAGCAGGGTGAGCTGCTCCAGCATCCGGTAATACTCGGTTGGCGGCAGCTGTCGCGGGGTGCGGCCTGTCATCTTCATGCGGATATACTGTGAGAGGGTCAGCCCACAGCGGCGGGCCGCCTCGGCAAACAGAGCCTTCTCCTCTTCGCTGACCCGGATGTTCATCTGTACGTTTCGTTCCATAAAATTA
>JAFUQL010000343.1 GCA_017472375.1 Oscillospiraceae bacterium
GCTCTTCTGCCAGTCGGGCAGGGCCTCGCTCAGATGGACGCCCTGCTTATCCAGTGCGGAGGGGTAGATGATGGACAGTACCAGGCTGAACAGAACGCCGATGCCGGTGTCAATGATGCGGTCGATGGTGTACCAGACGAAGCCGGTGGCCGGCTGGGTGAACATGACCACAAAGTACACCACGGTGGCCGGCTGAATGGCGTTGTTGGCACCGATGGCCAGATTGATGTACATGACCAGGAACAGGCCGATGATGAGGTAGACACCGGAGGGAAGGCCAAAGGGGCAGGTGGTGTAGAGCTGGTAGAAGGGAATGACCATCAAACCGCCGATGACGGTGCCCACAAAGCGGTTGAAGCCGTTGCGGAAGCCTTCCTTGAAGCCATTGCCCAGGCCGTATACGGCACCGATGCAGGCGAAACAGGGGTTGCGCCCATCGAGAAGGAATTGATACACCAGCGAAACGGCGAGGCAGGAGATAAGCGTTTTTCCAATGCGCATACCTACGCGCGGCAGGCGGATGGAGGGTTTGTTGGACATGATCGAGATGCTCCTCTGTTGAGGCGGCATGGCCGCAATATTTTCTTAATGATTATAACATACGAAATCATACAGATAAAATCAGCATGATGCACAAACATGAGTGCATGGATTTGACGTCTTTCGGAACTATGTAAAGCGAACATGAAAAAGCAAGCGATAAGATTTGTTGGATTGCGAAAATAAAAAAGACAAGTTGTAAAAAATCTCTTGACAGCAAATGTGAAAGGCGTTATCTTGAATTTAGACAACATGTAAAACAAACGGGCGGCGGCCCTGTGCCGCCGGGAAAGGAGCGTGTGGAGAATGCGATTGTCCGGAACGGAATACGCCATCATGCAGGTGATCTGGGACAAGGAGGACACGGTGACCAGCCAGGACATTCTGGATGTGCTGGCGGATAAGGGGTGGAAACAGCCCACGGTGCTGACCTTCCTGAACCGTCTGCAGGAGAAAGGGATGCTGACCAGCGAAAAACAGGGGCGGGTGCGGCGCTACACTGCCTGCATGAGCCGGGAGGAGTACGCCCGGCGGGAGACCCGGGTGCTGCTGGATGACCTGTACGGCGGCAGTGTGGGGCAGATGGTGGCCTGCCTGAGCAAGGGCGGGCTGACCGCAGAGGATCGGGCGGTATTGAAACAGATCCTGGAAGGAGAATGGGAATGAACACAATGTTTTGGCAGGTGATCCTGCCTCTGTCGGCCACCGGGAGTTGTGCGGTGCTGGCAATGATTCTTCTTCAGCGGCTGCTGCGCAGAAGCGCGGGTGCGGCGGCTTATCCGGTGCTTCTGGCCGGTTCGCTGCTGTTTTATCTGATCCCGGTGGGATGGTGGTTCCCGGCGGGTGCTGGCGCGGTGACCGGCGCGGCCTAGGCGGTCGAACCGTTGTACCAGGCGGCACAGGCGGTGCAGACGGCACATCTGCCGCAGGCATCTCTGGTGAGTGTGCTGGTCCCCCGGCTGTGGCTGGCGGGCGCCGCACTCCTGCTCTGCTGGGCACTGGCAAAGCGGCCGCTGCTCTGCGCTCGGCTGGCGTACCTGCGCCGCCCGGAAACGGATGGCCTGATCGCGGGTCAGACACAGCAGCTCAGGAGGGAGCTGAGCATTGCCGAAAATGTGAAAGTCTACACCCTGCCCGGCTCGGTGACACCCTTTGTCTGCGGGCTGCTGTGCCCGGCTGTGTACCTGCCGGAGGGGCTGTCTGGCCGGCAGCTCGAATACAGCCTGAGACATGAACTACTGCACATTCGGGCGGGGCACCTGTGGTACAAATTGCTGGCCGAGGTGATCTGCGTACTGTACTGGTTCTGCCCGCCGGTGTGGCTGGCGCGCAGCTGCATGGACACCCTGTGCGAGTTGGACTGTGACCGCCGGGTGACCGCATCCATGGACGGACCCCAGCGGCGGCAGTATGGGCTGACCTTGCTGAGTCTGGCCGGCGGTGCGGCCTGCGGCAGCGGGCTGTCCCGCGCAGGGCGGCAGCTGGCGGTACGGCTGGCCGAACTGAAGCGCCCGCAGACAAAGCGGCCGGTGCGGGCTGCGTTGTGCCTTGTGTGTGCCCTGACCGTGCTGCTGACCGGCTGCGGGACGGCATCCGTTCTGCAGGAGCCCGCGTCTGTCACTGCCACTGCAGTCCCCGAGCCCCGGTCCACACAGGAACCTGCTTTGGACGATGACACGTTTGAAGTGGAGCCGGAGGACGACACGGTGATCTGGCCGGTGCCGGAATACACCTACGTTTCCCGGTGGGTGGAAAACGGACACGAGGGTACCGACATTGCCGCAGAGAGCGGTGCGGACGTTCTGGCCATGCGGCCGGGCACCGTGGTACAGGCGGGCTGGAACGAGGAGGAGCCGGGCTACGGCTACTCGGTGTGCATCGACCACGGCGATGGAGTGGTGACCTTCTATGCCCACTGTGATCAGGTGTATGCGCAGATGGGCCAGCAGGTGGATCAGGGCGATGTGATCGCCGCTGTGGGCAGCACCGGACTGTCCACCGGGCCGCATCTCCATGTGGAACTGACCATGGACGGGCTGTACTGTGACCTGAGGGAGCTGTTCCCGGAGAACTGAGCCGAACGGATACAGGCAGAGCCGAAGCGGGGCGCCGCGGCGGCTCTGCCTTTGTGTTTGGGGGCTGTTCGTCCGGGATTGTGCTTCCGGCGGAGAGGAGATATAATTGACGCAAAGGGATAAGGAGAATGGTGCAAACTTGAATTTGTCGATTAGGGATATGCCGCGGCAACCCAAAGGCTTCCCCCTCCGGGGCGCCCGCAGGGTGTGCATAGCTGAGCTGGCACGCGTCAGCGTGACTGAGGGGGGATACGGCTGCGGCTTCTTTAAGCTTTATAAAGAACTGCCGCAAAGGCAACAACCCCCAATTTATCCCGGTGACCTGTTTGGGATCCATCTTCACGGGGCAGGCGATCGGTCTGATCCCGATGAAACTGCCGCGTGACCACACAAAACGGAGGACGAGCCTATGGACTGGAAACTGGCATTTCGCGCAGTGATATACTATGCGGCAGGGGTGCTGCTGGTGATGGGGCTGCTGTTCCTGCCGGCGGGGACGCTGGAATACCCGGGCGGCTGGCGCATGATGGGGCTGCTGTTTGTGCCCATGCTGTGCTTGATGGTGGTGCTGTGGCTGAAAGTGCCGGAGCTTTTGCGCAAGCGGCTGAGCAGCCGTGAAAAGCAGACTGCTCAGCAGAAGGTGGTGAAGGCTTCCGGCCTGCTGATGGCGCTGGGATTCCTCGCGGCGCCGCTGGATTTCCGCTTTGGCTGGTCGCAGGTGCCCGGCTGGCTCACAGCGGCGGGCTCGGTGGGGCTGCTGGTGGGCTACGGGCTGTACGCCGAGGTGATGCGGGAGAATGCCTACCTCTCCCGCACGGTAGAGGTGCAGGAGGGGCAGAAGGTGGTGGACACCGGTCTGTACGGGGTGGTGCGTCACCCTATGTATGCGGCGACCATCCTGCTGTTCCTGTCAGTGCCGTTGGTTCTGGGGTCCTTTGTCAGCTTGGCGTTCTTTTTGGGGTATCCAGCCATTCTGACGGCCCGCATCCGCAACGAAGAACAGGTGCTGGAGGAAGGGCTTGCCGGTTACCGGGAATACAAGAGAAAAGTAAAATGGCGGCTGCTGCCCTTTGTATGGTGAGCGCCGCATAAAAAACACCCGCAGGGCTGTACCGTGCAGCACCTGCGGGTCTTTTTTGTGTCATTCAAGCTGGCCGGGGCGCGCTTAGATCAAGGCGACGGCGATGGACGCGGCCGGTCAGCGGGCACGAAGGGCTTACAGGAAGTACTTCACACCGTTCTCGAACAGGGGCATATCGTAGTTGCCCGCCACGTTGCGGTACAGATCCTCGCCGCGGCGCTCGGTGTGGCCCATTTTGCCGTACACGCGGCCGTCCGGGCTGGTGATGCCCTCGATGGCCAGCAGGCTGCCGTTGGGATTGTAGCGCATATCCATGGTGGGGTTGCCGGCCAGGTCCACGTACTGGGTGGCGACCTGACCGCCTGCGATCAGGCGAGCCAGCTCGGCCTCAGGAGCCACAAAGCGGCCCTCGCCGTGGCTGATGGCGACGGTGTACTCCTCGCCCACTTTACAGCCGGCCAGCCAGGGGCTCATGTTGCTGGCCACGCGGGTGTGCACCAGCATGCTCTGGTGGCGGCCGATGGTGTTGAAGGTCAGGGTGGGGCAGGAGGCGTCCATGTCGCGGATCTCGCCGTAGGGCACCAGGCCCAGCTTGACCAGTGCCTGGAAGCCGTTGCAGATGCCCAGCATCAGGCCGTCGCGGTTCTTCAGCAGGTCGTGCACCGCCTCGGTGACGGCGGGGGCGCGGAAGAAGGCGGTGATGAACTTGGCACTGCCGTCGGGCTCGTCGCCGCCCGAGAAGCCGCCGGGGATGATGACGGCCTGGGACTTGCTCATCGCCTCGGCAAAGGCGGAGACGCTCTCGGTGATGGCGGCGGCGGTGAGGTTCTTGATGACAAAGATCTGCGCCTCGCCGCCCGCCTTTTCCAC
>JAFUQL010000344.1 GCA_017472375.1 Oscillospiraceae bacterium
CGCCCCTGTCAAGGTGGTGCCTCTGAAGCTGGAGTACGGCGCCCGCGTGTCCGACGAGTTCCTGTACGCCAGCTAGGAGAAGCAGCTGGATATGCTGACCGCCTTCAACGAGGGCTTTGCCCGCAAGGTGGCCCGCGGTCTGGACATCATGGCCATGCACGGCGTCAACCCCCGCACCGGCGAGGCCAGCAGCCTCATCACCCAGAACATCGACAAGGGCGCCAAGACCGTCACCTACGCCGCCGCCTCCTGCGACGACAATGTGGAGGACGCGGTGGCTCTGCTGGGTGACTGCGACGTGACCGGCATCGCCATGAGCAAGACCTTCGCGGCGGCCATGGCCAAGCTGGAGGGCGTGAACGGCGGCAAGCTGTACCCCGAACTGGCCTGGGGCGGCCAGCCCAACGCCGTCAACGGCGTGCCCGCCAGCGTCAACAGCACCGTGTCCTTCGGCACCAGCAAGGACATGGCCATCGTGGGCGACTTCGCCACCGCCTTTAAATGGGGCTACGCCAAGGAGATCCCTCTGGAGGTCATCCCCTACGGCGATCCCGACAACACCGGCAAGGACCTGAAGGGCCACAACCAGGTGTACCTGCGCGCTGAGGTGTACGTGGGCTGGGCGATCCTGGATCCGGATGCCTTTGCCCGCGTGGTGACCGCCTGATGACCGCTTACGCCACGGTGGAGGATCTGGCCACCCTGTGGCGCCCGCTGACCGAGGCTGAGACAGCCCGTGCCGCTGCGGTGCTGGAGGTGGTGAGTGCCTCGCTGCGCACCGCGGCGCGTCAGGCGGGGCGGGATCTTGACTCGATGATCGCCGCCGACCCGGATCTGGCCGAGGTGGCCCGGTCGGTGGCGGTGGACGTGACCGCCCGCACCCTGATGACCAGCACCGACCAGGAACCCATGACCCAGATGAGCCAGTCTGCCGGGGGCTACAGTGCCTCCGGCACCTTTCTGGTGCCCGGCGGCGGGCTGTTCATCAAGCGCAGCGAGCTGGCGCGGCTGGGCCTGCGCCGGCAGAGATATGGGGTGATCGAGTTCTATGGCACTGATTAAGGGCATCCCCGTGACCCTGTATGAGCGGGCGCAGACCGGTACCGACGACTTCGGCGCGCCGCTTTACACCGAGACGGCCGTCACGGTGGAAAACGTGCTGGTCTGCCCGGCAGGCACCGAGGCGGTCACCGACAGCCTGCGCCTGCACGGCAAGCGCGCCGAGTACGAGCTGTGCCTCCCCAAGGGGGATGCCCACCGCTGGGAGGGCTGCACGGTGGAGTTCTTCGGCCGGCGTTGGCGGGCGTTCGGCTGCGTGACCGAGTACATCGAGACCAACCTGCCGCTGGGCTGGAACCGGAAGGTGAAGGTGGAGCGGTATGGCTAAGGTCAAGATCGTGCTGAACTCGGCCGGGGTGCGTGAGCTGCTGCACAGCCAGGAGATCCGCGCCGCCTGCACCCAGCAGGCACAGCAGATCCGCGAGCGCTGCGGGGACGGCTGGGAGACCATGACCCACACGGCCCCCACCCGCGACTATGCCACCGTGGCACCGGCCACCCCCGAAGCCAGCGCCCGAAACCTGAAACAGAACACACTCCTGAAGGCATTGAAATGATCGAGAAGATTTTGCTGGAGCATCTGTCCGCAGCGCTCCCGGTGCCGGTACGCATGGAAGTCCCCGAGGATCCCCCGGGGACTTTTTGCGTATTGGAGAAGACCGGCGGCGGCTGTGAAGAGCACCTGTATACCGCCCTTGTGGCGGTGCAGAGCTGGGCGCCCACCCTGCTGGAAGCTGCCCGGCTGAACGAACAGGTAAAGGCGGCCATGGAGACAGCCTGCGAGCTGGACGCCATCGCGGAGATCCGCCTGAACACCGACTACAACTTTACCGACACCAGCACCCGGTATCACCGCTACCAGGCGGTGTTTGACCTGGTGCATTACTGACACTGAAAGGAGTACACCATGGCGACTGTGACCAATGTGACCGCGGCCAAGCCCAAGAGCGGCGGCGCGGTGTACCGTGCCCCTCTGGGCACCACCCTGCCCACCGATGCTTCCGCCACGCTGGATGCGGCCTTCAAGAGCCTGGGCTACTGCGGCGAGGACGGCCTGACCAACGCCAACAGCCCCGCCAGCGAGACGGTCAAGGCCTGGGGCGGCGACATCGTGCTGACCACCCAGGAGTTCATCAAGATGATCAAGGAGTCCGGCATCCAGCTCCCCAAGCTGGAGATGGAGAGCGCGGACTACCCCTTCGGTCTGGGCAGCGGCTCCGCGGTCATCTACGGCGGTACCGGCGGTGTGGCTGAGGCGGTGGCCCGTCACTGCCTGCCCGACAAGTCCAAGAACTCCCTGCGTCAGCTGGAGTTCAGCCCCCTGCGCGGCGACGAGAACATCCGCGAGGCCACTCTGAACGTGGACGGCACCGAGCTGAAGATCGCCGTGGTGCACGGCCTGATCAACGCCCAGAAGCTGCTGAAGGACATTGAGGCCGGCAAGGCCTTCTACCACCTGATCGAGGTCATGACCTGCCAGGGCGGCTGTGTGGGCGGCGCCGGCCAGCCCCACGGTCTGAAGGCGCAGAAGGACGCCCGCCGCAAGGGTCTGTACAGCTCCGACCGCAGCGCTCCCTTCAAGCGCGCCGAGTACAACCACACCGTGGTCACTCTGCTGGACGAGTACACCCCCGAGGAGCGTCACCACCTGCTGCACGTCAGCTATGTGAAGGACGGCGAGGCGTAAGCGTTCCACCGCGCCCCGCACAAAGATAAAAAAGACCCGCTTCCCTGCAAAAGGGAAGCGGGTCTTTCCGTTTTTCGGTCAGCCGGGCGTCTCCCCGGTGAGAGCTCTCACCCGCCGGGCCGGCCGTTTGCACTCAGGTCGGGCTCAGCCGTTCAGGTCCGCCATGGTCACCCATTTGGCCATGGCCTCCTCCTGGCTCATACCGCCGGCGATGCCGGCCTTGCGGGCGGCGTTCACCGCCTGGATCTCCTTCATGCGGGCGCCGTCCAGCTCATAGCCTTTCATGGCCCACAGGGTCAGGGCCCACGCCACCATGGGAACGATGCAGAACAGGGCGATGACCACCCAGTTCATGCCATCCATGTAGGGAGTGGACTTGGTGGGCAGGCCCTGGTAGCCGATGAAGCCCACGGCGATGGCCACCACCGTGGAGGCCAGGGAAGACACCAGCTTGTCAACCAGGCTGAACAGGGTGCCCATGATGCCGGGGATGAACTTGCCGGAGCGGTAAGTCTCATAG
>JAFUQL010000345.1 GCA_017472375.1 Oscillospiraceae bacterium
AAAACAGCGGCTTCATCGCGTGAATTTGAACCGCATGGGCAGGTATTCGCTGGGGGTGTCCACAAAGCCCAGACGGCGGTAGAGCCCGGCGCCCATCTCGCTGGCGCCCAGTTCCACATAGCTCAGATCCAGCCCGGCGGCATCCTCAAGGGCCAGTTCCATCAGGCGGGTGGCCAGCCCCTGCCCCCGGTGGGCAGCGCGGGTGTACACCCCCAGGATCTCGGCAAAGCGCCCGTTGGGGGCGGTGAGGTTCGCGGGCTTCTCGTAGACGGTCATCAGCACGCAGCTCACCGCCTTGTCCCCGTCCACCGCCAGATAACCGTGGCAGTCCGCCCCGATGTGCCGGGCAAGGGAATCCGCCACACCCGCCCGCAGGATGCGGGCCTGCTCCCCGGTCAGGTGGTCGTAGGCGTCCTTGAGGAAGTAATCCATCCGGACGTCGGTGAGCATGGGCACGTCCGCAGGGGTCGCCCGGCGGCATTGGATCTCACTCATGGCCAAACTCCTTCTCATACAGGCCCCTCAGCGGCTGGAAGCGGCCGAAGAACGGGTTCTCGCCAAGGCGGCGCATATCGTAGTAGTACATTTTGCCGCCCTTGCAGTAGTCGTTCACATGTTCCATGCCCAGGCTGCGCATCCCGGACATCCCCATGGGGGTGCCCACCATGGAGCCGAATTCGTCAAAGTAGATGTCGTTCTCGGCCAGATCGCTCAGGTGCAGAGCCAGCGAGTTGTACAGCATCTGCACCACCTTGGGGGTGCGGGCGCGGGGCACTGTGCCGGACAGCAGCAGATAGCCCTTGTAGTGGCCGGGCAGGTCGATGAACTCGGTGTTGCGCAGGGAGATGTTTGCCTCGTCCACCTGCCCGGTCATTACCTCGGCAAAGAAGGCCGGATCCAGCGCCACCAGGAACCAGTACCCCACCAGCTTGCCGTGTTCGGTGAGCAGCACCTTCCAGTTCATGGGCATGGAGAGGATCAGCTCCAGCGTCTCCTCAAAGCCGTCCTTGTCCCGCACGATCTTCTTGGCCAGCACCCGCCCGAACACGCTGGGGTCAAGGCCGGCCTCCAGGATCTGGTAGCAGTCGCACACCCGCAGGTGTGCCAGCTCCTCGGCGGTGCCCCGGGCCAGAACGTCTTCCATGTCCTCGGAGATGAACCCCGGCACAAAGCCGGTGAGCGCGCCGGGCTGGATGCGCCCGGCGCCCAATCCTCTGCGTGCCGGCGGCGGGGGAGGCGGTGGGGGTGCGGGCTGCTCCTGCAGCCGGGATGCATCCGGGGCGGGCAGGCCCCGCAGCTTTGCCACCGAGGCGGCCACCTCCAGCACAGCGGAGGTCAGGTCGGGCTGGGCGTCCGCCCACTGGGCCCGCTTGAAATAATATTCAAAGTCCTCGTTGAACTTGACCGTTTCCAGCAGCACCGGCAGCATGAGCTTGTGTTCGTCAAAGGCAAGGCTCACCTCGTTGCGCACGTTCTCGGACTGATTGCTGCCCGCAGACACCAGAAAGATGGCACTGTCGCATTCGCTGCGCAGCGCCCGCACGATCTGGGTGGGGTAGTTGGCCCCCGGCTCGATGTTGCGGGGGGCGATCCAGCAGGGAAGGCCCAGCCGCTCCATCATGCGGCACACCTCAAAGGCGGCGGCGCGGTCGGTGGCGACGTGATAGCTGATGAAGGTGCGGCGCTCCGATTCCATAGGGGGTGCCTCCGTTCATTTCGTTCTTTTCTCCATTATATCGCCGCAGAGCGCACAAAACAAGAAGGGCGGAGCCATTCCCAAAGGAATGTCTCCGCCCGGTTTGGTTTTTGGGGGTGGCCGCTTACGCGAACAGGCTCTCGCCGGTCATGTCGGCGGGCTGGGGCAGCTCCAGAAGCTGCAGCAGGGTGGGGGCCAGATCGGCCAGCACGCCGCCCTCGCGCAGGGTCACGTCGCCGCAGTTCACGGCCAGCAGGGGCACGGGGTTGGTGGTGTGGGCGGTGAAGGGCTCGCCG
>JAFUQL010000346.1 GCA_017472375.1 Oscillospiraceae bacterium
AGAAGCTGACCAGCTGGCTGATGCCGGTGGCGATGGCTGCGCCGGCGGTGCCCAGCCCCAGGGCAAAGATGAAGAT
The DNA here is from genome assembly GCA_017472375.1 of Oscillospiraceae bacterium. Classification (GTDB taxonomy): domain Bacteria; phylum Bacillota; class Clostridia; order Oscillospirales; family Ruminococcaceae; genus SFJ001. The sequence goes on from JAFUQL010000346.1 coordinate 77, forward strand.
GGGATCCAGCACCATGTTCAGGATGCCGCCGGTGGTCAGGCCGATCATGGCCAGCGAGGCCTTGCCCTCAAAGCGCAGGATGTTGTTCAGCACGAAGCTGCTGGCCATGAAAGGAGCGGCCAGCAGAATGTATTGCCCGTAGGCCCGGGCGTAGGGCAGGATGGTGGGGGTGGCGCCCAGAACAGTCATCAGCGGATCCAGCAGCAGGGTGCCGGCCACCGTCAGCACGCAGCCCAGACCAAAGCAGGTGAAAAAGCCGGTGGAGGCGTACCGGGTGGCGTCCTCCACCTGCCGGCGGCCCAGCAGCCGGGAGATGATGCTGCCTGAGCCCATGCCCAGCGTGAAGCCGATGGCCTGAATGACCGCCATGATGCTGAACACCACGCCCACCGCGCCGGATGCGCTGGTACCCAGCTTGCTGACAAAGAAGGTGTCGGCCATGTTGTAGATGGCGGTGACCAGCATACTGACGATGGTGGGGGCCGACAGGCTGAGGATCAGCTTGCGGATGGGGGTCTCGGTCATTTTCTGATATTGTGCCTGGGTCTTGTCCATGGGGCGTCCTCCCTTTTACAAAACGGATGTTTGAAGAAACAGCCGCAGACCCGGCGGGCCTGCGGCTGGAATGTCCGCTGATTCGATTGTATCAAAGGGGGCGGCGAATGTCAAAAAAGGCGAAAGCCCTTTATGAATGGAGCCGCCGGATGATGCGGAAGGCGGTGGTGTGCTCGGTGACCAGCGCGTAATCCACCGCAAAGAACACGGTGCCGTTGGTGGGGCTGGTCAGCTCGGCCCGCACCTCGCCGGTGAAGGGGTCAAGAAGCTGGCCCAGTACCTGGCGGTACTCCACGAACTGGCCCGGGTCCACCAGGCGGCGGAAGATGCCGCCGCAGGGGGTCATCACGTTGGTCAGCGCCTCCTCATGCACCAGGGTGGAGATGTAGCCGTTGTGGCAGTTGTACTTCACGATGCCCAGCCGGGACAAAAAGCGCAGCACCGCGGTGACGGCCTCCTGTGCGCTGGCCTCGTCGATGGTGGCGGTAGTCTTGGTGTAGATGGAGAAGGCATTGGTCTCCCACACCTGCCAGTTGTAGCTCAGGGTGGTGGTGTCGTAGGGGGTGGGCTTGCGCAGCATCACATAGGGCAGGCCGAACAGGTTGGCCAGATCGGCATTCTGATATCCGGTGTCCAGCACCCGCACATGGGGCACCGGTTCGCCGGACATATGGGAGCTGGCAAAGTGGACACCATATTGGTAGTCCTTCACCGCCTCGAACAGGGCGGAGGCGATGCGCTGGGTGGTCTCGCCGGCATCGTAGCCGGGGAACATCCGGTTGATGTCAGTGCCGTCCATGGCCCAGAAGCGGCTGCCCACGTTGATGGAGAAATGATTGACACAGGGCACTACAAGGATCTCATAGCCGGAGCTGATGTCGCCGTGGTGCTCCATCCACTTGAGCTGGCGCACCAGTTGGCTGCAGATGTACATCTGCTGGACCTCGTTGCCGCGCATGGCGCCCACCACGCAGAGGCTTTTTTCGCCCCGGCCGAAGCGGAAGCCTTCCACATGGAGTTTCTGGCGGTACGGGGTGTCCAGTACGAACAGGGTCTCCTGTTTCATTCGTCGGAGCCTCCTTTCAGGATGCGGGCCAGCAGGCTGCCCGGATAGACCACCGGGTATTCGCGCAGGGTGAACAGCAGGCCGTTGGAGGGGGCGGTGATCTCCTCCTTGGTCTCGCCGGTCATGGGGTCGGCGATGACGCCCAGCTGCTGGCCCTGCTGTACCATGCCGTTGTGTGCCACCGAGGGCAGGAAGATGCCGGCGGCAGATGCGTTGATGAAGGCCACGTCGTCGTGGCTGACGATGGGTTCACGGGGCGGCTGGGTCTCGCCGTCCCACATGCCCATGTGCGCCATCAGGTTCAGGATACCGGCGATGAGCTGGTCACCGTACTCCTTGGTGATGCGCATGCCCACGCCCATCTCCACCACAAGGCAGGGGGTGCCGGTGCTGTTCAGGCTGTAGGCGAGGGTGCTCTCCAGCACGGTGGCCGCCGCGTGGATCCAGATGAAGTCCACATTCAGCAGCTGGGCCAGCGGTACCAGGGCCTCAGCGCTCAGCTCGTTCACACGCACCTGGGGCAGCTCTTTCAGGAAGATGTTGCTGGCATGGATGTCGATGACCATGTCCGCACCCTGCATATCCTCCATGGCTTTCATGGCGGCGTACTCAGCCATGTGGCCGTCCTCGCGGCCGGGGAAGATACGGTTCATGTCCAGATCGAACAGGGGAACGCCCCGCGTGATGCTGTTGATGCCCAGCGGGTTCATGGCGGGGTACAGGTCCACTGTGCCGTGCAGCAGCTCCCGGTGGGCGTTCAGCTGGCGGGTCAGCTCCCACAGGACGTACTGGCCTTCCAGCTCGTCACCGTGGGTGCCGGTCACGAGACAGATGCGCTTGCCCCGGTCGTTGCCGGGCAGCGGCGTGATGCGGTTTTTCTTGATCTCCAGCGACTCCTGCACAGGCAGCTGGAGCGAAACGACGGTGTGTTCCATGGATCAGGGTCCCTTCTGTCGAGAGCTGGGGGCGGTGTGCCGCCCGGATAATTTCTATTGTATTGTATCCTCTGTGCGGCAGATTTGGCAAGGCCATCGGGACGATTTTTTGTAAGCCTTGACGAAAACGGCGGTTTTACGCCGGGTTTTGATTCTGCGATTTGCACACAAAACGCCCGCCCCGCGCCGGAAGACCAGCGGCGGGGCGGGCGGAAGGATTCAGAACTGGGGAATGATGAGGGTCTGCTGGGGTGCGGTGGGCTGCTGTGCGGGGCCGGCGTCCCGCACGGTGAGATGGACGAGCTGGGTCTGGTCGGCGTTGCCCACAAAGGTACCCTGCTGCACCGGGCAGTCCCGGTAATCGCGGCCCACGGCCAGGCGGATGTACCCCTCGTCGGCGCGCTTGCCGCGGGTGGGGTCGAAGCCCACCCAGCCCTGGGGCAGAGCCACCTCGACCCATGCGTGGGTGGCGCCTTCGCCCAGCGGCATGCCGCAGCAGTAGCGGGCGGCGAGCCCATTCATGCGGCACAGGGCCAGCAGGATGTGGGCGTAGTCCTGGCAGACGCCCTGCCCGGCGGCGAAGGCCTGCGCGGCGGTGGTGGCCACGCTGGTGGTGCCGGGGGCGTAGTGCATCCGGGCGGACACCGCATCGCTCAGTGCCTGAGCCCGCTGCTCCGGGTCATCGGGCAGGCACAGGGAGGCTGAAAAAGCCTTGAGCGCCCCGTCCGGGTGGGTGAGGGGAGAGGACAGCCGGAAGGCGGGATGCACCGGCTGAGGGGTGCGGCGGCTCAGATCTACCTCCACCCGCCCCCGGGCGATGAACCGGAAGGCATTGTGGGGTTCCAGACAGTCACCGCTCATCAGCAGGTTGCCGAAGCCGTCCCGGTGCCAGGTCTGGTGCCCATGGGGCTGAAGCTCCAGTTGCCAGGACACCACCCGCTGCACATCGCTGTCTGATGGGATGCACCGCAGGCAGTAGTGGTGCATCCCGATGGGGACGCTGGTGGTCATCCGGGTGTCGAAGCAGAAGTCAAGAAGTCTCACGGAACAGGCTCCTCCGTTTCGTCAGATGCCGGGGAACAGGCTCTCCAGCGGAGCCAGCAGCTGGCTGGTGGGGGGCGTGGGGGCGTTGTCGTCCAGCACCGCATCGATCAGCACATCCAGCGCGGCCCGGTCGGGGGTCAGCGGGGTCTTGTACAGGCGGTTAAACAGCTTCAGGAACTCCCGATGGATCTGCTGCTGGGGCTCGCCCATGCGGATCAGCAGGTCCACCCGCTCCAGGCTGGTGCCGGTCTTGATGATGTTCCGGCCGTCGTCGTCCATCATCTCCTCGTAGCAGCAGCCACGGAAGGCCATGATGTCGTCCCGCACCCACTGCAGCTCCATCATGGGGGCCTCGCTGGCAGCGGCCATGTCCATGGCGTTCATGGCCATTTGAATGTAGGCCAGAGCCGAGGAGCCTAGCGTCTCACGCAGCACGATGGCATTGTCGTAGGCGAAGCGCAGGCTGCAGATGACCGAGTTGGGATCGGACACATCGAACAGATAGCGGGTGCAGAAATCCTGCGCGGAGATGTACCGGTTGGGGATGCCCATGCGGGCGCAGTAGTCGGCGTAGTTGGCGGGGGCGCAGCCGTCCACCGAGGCGTCGAAGATCTCCTGTGCATAGTTCAGGGTGATGCAGACGCGGTCCAGATAGCGGCCCAGCCAGAACAGCCGGTTTACCTTATTTAACGAGAGAGTACCCATGTATCCTTAAAACCTCCTCCTTGACTCGAGTTGACCACGAAGCTGTCGGGGTTGCGGGAGAAGCGGGTCAGACCGCTGGGCCACACCTGGGTGGTCTCGCCAGTCACCACAAAGGCGCGCAGGTCGGCCTTGCGCATCACCTTCTTGCCGTTCTCCATGATGGGCAGATCCAGGAAGTCGATGACCTCCTGCGCGATGAAGCGCCGGGGCTCGGCCTCGATGGTGGCCCGCAGGTCGGCCAGCTGTTCGGCGGTCATGTCGCTGCCGAACACCACGCCGTAGCCGCCCGCCTCGGCCACGTCCTTGACCACCAGCTTGTGCAGATTGGCCAGAACATAGGCTTTGTCCTCCTCGTAGAAGGGCAGGTAGGTGGGGGCATTGTTCAGGATGGGCTCCTCGCCCAGATAATAGCGGATCATCTTGGGCACGAAGTAGTAGATGCCCTTGTCATCGGCCACGCCGTTGCCGGGGGCGTTCAGCAGAGCCACGTTGCCCGCGCGGTAGGCGCTTATGATGCCGGGAATGACGATGAGGCTCTCGGACAGGAAGGTGGTGGGGTCGAGGTACTCGTCGCTGATGCGGCGGTAGACACAGCCCACCCGCTGGGGGCCTTCGGAGCCGCGGTAGTACAGCA
>JAFUQL010000347.1 GCA_017472375.1 Oscillospiraceae bacterium
GTGGTGGGCGACCCGCTGCGCCGGGTGAACACCGAGGACAACACCCCCGCCTTTCTGACCCTGCACATGGTGCCCGGCGACGGCTGCACCATCACCGTGGCCCCCAAGGGCGCGGGCAGCGAGAACATGAGCCGCCTTGCCATGCTCAAGCCCGCCGACGGCGTGGAGGGCGTGAAGAACTTCATTCTGGACACGGTGCAGTGGGCCGGCTCCAACCCCTGCCCGCCCATCGTGGTGGGCGTGGGCATCGGCGGCAGCTTCGACAAGTGCGCTGCGCTGGCCAAAAAGGCGCTGCTGCGCCCGCTGGACGTGCCCAACCCCGACCCCTTCTACGCCGCGCTGGAGGCCGAGCTGCTGGAGCGCATCAACGGCACCGGCATCGGCCCGCAGGGCTTCGGCGGCCGCACCACCGCGCTGGGCATCGCCATCGAGACCATGCCCACCCATGTGGCCTGCCTGCCCGTGGCCGTGAACATGAGCTGCCACGCCACCCGCCGCGCCAGCGCCGAACTGTGAGGTACTTACCATGGAATACAAACTGACCACCCCCCTCACCAAAGAGGCCCTCGCCCCTCTGCAGGCCGGTGACACGGTGCTGCTGTCCGGCGTGGTGTACACCGCCCGCGACGCCGCCCACAAGCGCATGATGGAGCTGCTGGACGCCGGCGCGCCCCTGCCCTTCCCGGTGGAAGGCGCGGCCGTGTACTACGTCGGCCCCACCCCCGAGCGCCCGGGCCAGGTCATCGGCGCAGCGGGCCCCACCACCTCCGGCCGCATGGACGCCTACGCCCCCCGCCTGCTGGATCTGGGCCTTGCGGCCATGATCGGCAAGGGCGGCCGCAATCAGGCCGTGCAGGACTCGGTGGTGAAGAACGGCGCGGTGTATCTGGCCGCGCTGGGCGGCGCCGGCGCCCTGATGGCCGGCAGCGTGGAGAGCCTGGACATCATCGCCTGGGAGGACCTGGGCTGTGAAGCGGTGCGCCGCCTTGAGGTGCAGGACATGCCCCTGACCGTCATTCTGGACAGCCACGGCGGCAACCTGTACGCCAGCGGCCCCGCAGCCTATCTGGCCAGCCTGTGAAGAAAGAAGGATCAATGAAATGCTGAAACAATGGGCTTCCCGCCGGGACCAGGTCTCACGCGGCGCTCTGCTGGTCGCTCTGGTGTTTTTCCTCGCGGCTCTGCTGGGCCTGTTCCTTGTGGATGATTCCGGCATCGGTGTGGATGAGGCCATCGAGCGGCGCACCCTGAACGTGAACATCCGCGCCTATGTGGAGCTGTTCACCGGGAAGGGGAGCGAAGCTGCCCTGGCCATATCCGAGGAAGACATCGACACCTGGCGCGACCGCGACTACGGCCAGGCCAAATTCTACCCCGTCTGGCCGATCATGAACGCGCTGGAGCAGGCCGGAAACACCCACGGAATGGAGAACGTTTACCACTACTATATGCATCTCCTGTTCCTTCTGGGGCTGTTCGGGCTGTACAGCATCGTGCGGCAGCTCACCGGCAGCCGGGCCTTCGGCCTCGTCGCCGCCGGCCTGCTGTATGTGAACCCACGCTTTTTTGCCGAATCCTTCTACAACAACAAGGACGTGGTCCTGGTCAGCCTGTGCCTGATCGTCTGGTGGATGGGCCTTCGGTTCATCACCAAGGACACCTGGGAGAGCTGCATCTGGTTCGGCCTGGCCGGGGCGGTGGCCGCCAACGCCCGCATTCTCGGGCTTGCGGCCTTCGGGCTTTGCGGCATCGCCTATCTGGTCGTTCACATCGCCAACGGCCGGTGGGACCGCCGGCTCTTCTTGCGCGGCTTTGCGGCAGTCGCCAGTTTCCTGGTCTTCTTTACGCTGCTGACCCCTGCCTGCTGGAGCGATTTCTTCGGCTTTTGGAAATACCTGATCGTCGGGACCGCGAATTTCGACACCGCACGCTGGAACGGGTGGGTCCTGTACCGGGGCGCCCTGTACAATGCGGTGGCCAACCCCATCCCCTGGCATTACATCCCCTGGCTCATGCTCATCACAACGCCGCTGTTCATTGTTGTGCTGGCTGCGCTGTGGGGCATCCAGCTGCTGGTGCGCAATCGTCTGTGCGCGCAAAAATGGCTCTGCCTTGAATCGGTGTACTGCATCGCCCTGGCGGTGTTCTTCGCCGCACCGCTGGTGTACACCATGGTGGTACACCCCAACCTGTACAACGGGTGGCGGCATATGTACTTTATCTACATCCCGGTCGTCGTTCTGGCCGGCGTGGGCGCCGCCTGGCTCTGGCAGCACAAAAAAAAGTGGCTGCGCATCGCCCTGTGTGCCTCACTGGCGGCCAATTTCCTGTACTACGCCGGTTTTATCATCGCCAATCACCCCTACGAATTCGCCTATTTCAACTTCCTGGCAGGCGAGCACCCCGAAGAGCGGTATGAGGCCGACTACTGGTACATTGGTCAGTCCGAGCTGATGAAGCAGCTGCAGGAAATGGATGCCGATTTCTCAGTCGTCCCGCTGAACAAGTCCATCCATCTGGAATGGACTTGGTATCGAGTCAAGGACACCATGAGCGGCCTTACCGAGCGCAACGAGGAGGTCACCTGGGACCGGCGCGGCCGTGCGCGCTATGTGCTGGAAAATACCTGCTACGCCGCCATCGA
>JAFUQL010000348.1 GCA_017472375.1 Oscillospiraceae bacterium
CCACCCCCACTCCGACACCTTCCGCGACCCCCACCCCCACTCCGACGGCAACGCCGACTGTGACGCCGACGCCTACTCCTACCCCGACCGCAACGCCGACTCCTACCCCGGAGGTGACGGCGGAGCCCACCCCGGAGGTCACGGAGGAGGCTACCCCGGAGTCGACACCTGAGGGCTGAGGGTACATATCCCAAGAGTGCAGCTGAGTACCCATCTGTGACGAACCGACACCTCCCCGGCATATCCTGTGCCAGGGAGGTGTTTTGTTGTATGGATCTGATCGGATCGTTCGCGCCCCCTGCCGAAGAGCGGGAGAGCGAGGTCGTGGGGCCGGGTGCCACCGGCCTGTACGACATTGAGGGAAATGTAACGGACGGAAGTGTGGATTACTACGATTTTGACTGGGGCGATGAGGTGGAGTACGCCGAGTGGACCATGCGCAGCGGCTGTGAACGGGCGCGTGCATCCTTTGACGAGTGCCCCTCCTGTGCTGAGAGCGGCGGTGAGGAGCCGGCTGAGCCGGAGGGACCGGACGACGGCGGTGACCCTGACCCTGCCGAAGAATGCGACAGCGGCCTGCCGATCCAGGACGATCTGGATGCTTACGAGATCGTAGACCTCTGACCGACAGCTTGCAGGAGCAAACAAAGCAAAAGCACGCCCGGGCAGGTGCATCGGGCGTGCTTTTTGCATTGACGAATGCTTAAAAATAGAGGATAATAATACAGATAGGCTGCAGAATGCAGCCGCCGTATTTTTACCGATCTCGCCCGGTCTGCTCCCGGAACAGGGGCGCCTGCCGGGCGATCCATACAGCCTGACGGCTGCTGATTTTATAGAAGGGGAATGACCCATGGCATACTATCATTGCTTGCTGCTGGATGCAGACAATACACTGCTGGATTTTGACGCCACCGAACACAAGGCTCTGCTGGAGACCTTTGCGGAGTTCGACGTACCGGCCGAGGAGGAGACTCTGGAGCAGTACCATCAGATCAACAAGGGCCTTTGGGCCGCGCTGGATCGGGGTGAGATCCGCATCGACAAACTGGCGGTGGAGCGCTTTGTGCGGCTGGGCCAGACTCTGGGCCTGCGGCTGGACGCCCCCCGCATGGAGCGGGCCTACCAGGACAACCTGGCCAAGCACGCCGACCTGCTGCCCGGTGCTTTGGAGGCAGTGCGCGAGCTGAGCGAAGTGGCCACTCTGGCCATTGTGAGCAATGGCTTTGAGCGGGTGCAGACCAGCCGCCTGGTGCAGTCTGGGCTGGATCGCTACATGGACGGGGTCTTTATTTCGGAAAAGGTGGGTGCAGCCAAGCCCAACCGCCGTGTGTTTGAGGCTGCACTGAACGCTCTGGGTGTGGAAAACCGCGATAAGGTGCTGGTGGTGGGCGACAGCCTGCGCACGGACATTCTGGGCGGCAGCCGTGCCGGCCTGCACACCTGCTGGCTGAACCCGGAGGGTGCGCAGCCGGAGGGCGTACAGCCCACCTACACCATCACCCGCCTGGAGGAGCTGTATCCCATCGTGATGGAAGAGGAGGAACTGCTCAATGTTGGTGCAAAAAACCGAAAGCATCAGATTTGATTCCGCCTGCCCCGGCCGGCAGACGGTGGGATTCTTTTTTGAGGCGGAGGGGCAGAGCCCCAAGGCGGTGGTGCAGATCAGCCACGGTATGTGCGAGTACATCGGTCGCTACACCGATTTTGCGGCCTTTTTGGTGCAGCACGGCTATGCGGTGTGCGGAAACGACCATCTGGGGCACGGCGAGACCGGCGAGCTGGCGGGGGAGTACGGCTTCTTTGCTGAAAAGGACGGCCGCACGTTTGTTCTGCGTGACCTCAAGACCATGAACGGGCTGGCCCGCCGGCGCTGGCCCGGTGTGCCGGTCATCCTGCTGGGCCACAGCATGGGCAGCTTTTTTGCCCGCCAGTTTGCGGTGACCTATCCCGATGCGCTGGATGCCCTGATCCTGAGCGGCACCGGCGGCCCCAACCCCGCCGCGGGCGCAGGCATCGCCGTGGCGAAGCTGCTGGTGCGGGTGCAGGGCGCTCACGCCCGCTCGGCACTGCTGAAAAAGCTGGCCTTCGGTACCTACCTAAACCGGATCAAAGCGCCCCGCACTCCCCACGACTGGATCACCCGGGATGAGGCCATTGTGGATGCCTACGCCGCAGACCCCCGGTGCACCTATACCTTTACCAACAGTGCGATGCTGGATCTGATGACCACCCTGCAAGCGGTGAGCAGCCAGAACTGGGCTGACCGAATGCCCCGGACGCTGCCGGTGTATCTGGTCTCCGGCGAGGAGGATCCGGTGGGCGATTACGGCAAGGGCGTGCGCACGGTGTATGAGATGCTGAAACGGGCCGGGCTGGAACGGCTGGAGATGAAGCTGTACCCGGGCGCGCGCCATGAGATGCTGAACGAAACGAACCGGGCCGAGGTATATGAAGACCTGCTGGCCTGGTGCGACAAAACGACTTGATGTAATTTTTGAGGATCAATTACAAGTATGCTGATCGGATTGCAGAATCTTGAAAAGGACTTCGGCGAGACCGTTGTGCTGAAGAACATCACCGCCAACGTGGAGCCCGGGGACCGCATCGGCATCGTGGGCGAAAACGGCGCGGGCAAGACCACCCTGCTGCGGATGCTGTGCGGCGAATATATCCCCGACAACGGCGAGCTGACCATCGTACGCGGTGTCACACTGGGGTATCTGGAGCAGAGCAGCAAGCTGGACCCCACGCTGGACGTGTATGGCGAGATGCGCCGGGCCTTCCAGCCGGTGCTGGATGCCATGGCGCGGATGCAGGTGGTGGAGAAGCAGCTCACCATCCGCCCGGGCGACGAGACCCTGTTGGAAGAACACGCCCGCCTGTCGGCGGTGGTGGATGCCGCGGACGGTTACAACATGGACCCCCAGATCAAAAAAGTGCTCAGCGGTATGGCCTTTGGCCCCGAGACCTACGAAAAGAAGGTGGCGGTGCTGAGCGGCGGCGAGCAGACCCGCCTGCGGCTGGCCAAACTGCTGCTGCAGCACCCCGATGTGCTGATCCTGGACGAGCCCACCAACCATCTGGACTTCGCTACCATGGAGTGGCTGGAGAGCTTTTTGAACGCCTATTCCGGTGCGGTGCTGGTGGTCAGCCATGACCGCTATTTCCTGGATGCGGTGTGCAACCGCATTTGGGAGGTGGAGGACCAGGGCCTGACCACCTACAAGGGCAACTTCTCGGCTTATCTGCCCCAAAAGGAGATGGCGGTGACCCTGCAGCAGAAGCAGCACGATGCGGATGTGGCGCGGGCCGCCAAGCTGGAGGACTACATTGCCCGAAATCTGGTGCGCGCATCCACCACAAAAATGGCGCAGAGCCGCCGTAAGCAGCTGGAAAAGATGGAGATCACCGAGGCGCCCAAGAGCGGTGTGCGGGAGCTGAAGTTCAAGTTTGAGTTTGACATCCAGCCCTACAACGAGCTGGTCACCATCAAAAACCTGTGTGTGAAGATCGGCACCCGCACCCTGCTGGAGCCCTTTTCCATGCAGGTGCTGCGCGGGGAACGGCTGGTCATCGCCGGCCCCAACGGCACCGGCAAGTCCACCCTGATGCAGGTGCTGGACGGCCGGCGCAGACCCTCCGGCGGTATGGTGCGGCTGGGCGCGGGCGCCCGGGCCAGTATCTTTGAGCAGCAGCAGGCCCGCCGCGTGGGCCGGGTCATCGATGCCATCTGGGACAAGTACCCCCAGTTCAGTGAGCTGGAGGTGCGCAGTCATCTGGCGCGGTTCAACTTCCGGGGGGAGGATGTGTTCAAGGACTGTGCGGCGCTGTCGGGCGGCGAACTGGCCCGGCTGCGCTTTGCGGAGATCATGCTGGAACGGCCCAACCTGCTGTTTCTGGACGAGCCCACGAACCATCTGGACATCTACACCCGCGAGAGCCTGACCCAGGCGCTGATGGCCTACGAGGGCACCCTGCTGCTCATCACCCACGACCGCTATCTGATGAACAGCCTGGCTTGCCCCATCCTGTACATTGAGGACGGCAAGGCCACCCTGTATGAGAGCTATGACAAGCTGATGAAGCGGGGCGAACCTGCCCCCGCCGTTCCCGCCGAGCCCAAGGCTGCCCCGAAGGCCGGCTACGGCAAGGAGCAGCGCCGCCGTCGTGCGGAACTGCGGAACCGTCTGAAGGCGGTGGAGGACGAGATCGAGGCGATCGGCGCCCGTATCGTGGAGCTGGAGAATGAGATCAACAGCCCCGAGGTGCTGCGGGATCACGTTCTTCTGCAGGAAAAGTGTGATGAGCTGGATGACACCCGCTTCCACCAGACCGAGCTGTTTGAGGAGTGGGAGAAGCTGCTGGAAGAGCAGGAATAATACGATAGCCAGTCGGAAGACTGACTGCGTACGAATTTGATCTGTGGAAGAGCCGCCCCGCCTTGGGGCGGCTCTTTTTTGCGGTGCAAGAAAAAGGGAGAGCGAAAACGGGAGTGCGAACACGGGGAAAACCGGACGAATAACGGAAGATGG
>JAFUQL010000349.1 GCA_017472375.1 Oscillospiraceae bacterium
AGCTTCAGCGACAGCCTGCGGCCCTGATAGCCGGGAAGGTATCCCACGGTGGACAGGGCCCGGTACTTCATACGGTGGTATAGGCCGGGGTCCACCGTCCGCAGGTACTCCCACAGTTCTGTGCGCTTGCCCAGGGCGGCGGGAGAGCCATCCATGATGAGAAAGATGGAAGAGATGGTCATCATCATGGACAGGTAGCTGCACAGATAGCGGCCCAGCTTGGGATGCTTCTTGCGCACCTTTCGCAAGTCGTGGGCGTCCAGCATCTGCCTGGTCACCCGCACCTGCTGGTCCACCCGGGAGCACATGACGGCCTCGTTCACCGATTGATCGGAGCGGCCGATGAAATAACGGTACAGGTCGGCATCCAGGTAGTAGATGCTGCGCACATAGGGCAGGGGCTGATAGACGAAGAGGTTGTCCACATAGAAGGTGTGCTTGGGCAGAGCCAGGCCGCAGCGGCGCAGCAGGTCGGTGCGGTAGATGACCGAGTGCATCAGCAGGTACTGGGAGGGCAGGAAATGCCCCATGTCATCCCAGGTGAACAGCACTTCGGTGGGGAACACATTGCGGTAGTGTACCACCTTTTGGGTGCCGTCCTCCGCGTGCTCGTAAACATAGTTGCACACCAGCAGGTCGGGACAGGCCCCTTGGCGGCAGAAGTAGCGCAAGGTATCCAGCACCTTGTGCAGGCTCTCCTCCTCCAACCAGTCGTCAGAGTCCACCACTTTGTACCAGATGCCCCTGGCGTGGCGCAGGCCTTGGTTGACCCCCTCGCCGTGGCCGCCGTTTTCCTGGTGAATGACCCGCACAATATTGGGGTGCTCCGCGGCGTAGCGGTCGCAGATGGCGGGGGTGTCGTCTTTGGTGGAGCCGTCGTCCACCAGGATGATCTCGATGTCGTCGCCGCCCTTCAGGATGCTTTGAACGCATTTGTCCATATAGGCGGCGGAATTGTAGCAGGGGACTGCGAAGGTGATCAGCTTTTCCTTGTTCATTCCTTATACCAGGGCATCACATAAGGTGAGGGCCCGCTCGATGATGGCGTCCATGTTGTAGTACTTGTACTCCGCCAAACGGCCCAGCAGGTGGAAGTTAGGATAGCGCTCACACAGGGCGCGGTACCGGCCGTACAGGGCATTGTTCTTCTCGTTGATGATGGCGTAGTAGGGGATCTCCCCCTCTGCGCCGGTGTAGGCCCGGGAGTACTCCTTCATGATGGTGGTCTTGCCCGGCTTTTTCTGGCCGGTCAGGTGCTTGAACTCGGTGATGCGGGTGTAGTCCTGGTCCACGGTGTAGTTTACGGTACCGTGGGTCTGGTACCACTCCCGGTCGTGCGTTTCGAACTGAAAGTCCAGGGTGCGGTAGGGCAGGCGGCCGAAGCAGCAGCTGAACAGCTCGTCCACCGCGCCGGTGTAGATGACGGTGCCGGAGAAGGGCTGTTCGTCCAGCAGCAGGCCCTCCTCCCCCAGGACGAGGTGGGCGCGGGCGTCGCAGCCCAGCTCCACGGTGATATTGGGGTGGTCCAGCATGGCCTCCACCATGGGAGTGTAGCCCTGGGCGGGCATGCCCTGATAGGGGTCCTGGAAGTAGCGGTCGTCCACCGACAGGAACACCGGCACCCGGGCGGTGGTGTTGGGGTCGATCTGCTCCGGAGTGGTGCCCCACTGCTTCATGGTGTAGCACTTGAAGATATTCTCATAGACGTAGTCAGCCAGCTCAGAAAGCTCCGGGTCCGTATTCTGGCGCAGCTCCAGAATGGTCACCTTCCTCTCTGCGCCATAGGTGGACAGCAGCTTGTCCTTCAGCCGCGCTGCCTTCTCCTCCTCAAAGGCAATGGCGAGGCTGGTCAGGTTGAAGGGTACGGGCATCAGCACCCCGTGCACGTTGGCCACCACCCGGTGTTCATATTCCCGCCAGGCGGTGAAGCGGTTCACATACTGGAATACCCGGCTGGACCTTGTATGGAAGATGTGGGGACCGTACTGATGGATCAGCACCCCACTCTGGTCCAGGCAATCATAGGCATTGCCCGCCACATGGTCCCGCTGCTCCAGCACCAGC
>JAFUQL010000350.1 GCA_017472375.1 Oscillospiraceae bacterium
TCTTCTTGCCCTTCTGCTGGAACTTCTGCTTGTTGCCGGCAGGGGTGGGCTTGCGGCGGCTGTCCATGGGCTTGGCCGCGGCCATCTCGGTGTAGCGCTCGTTGTACTTATCCAGGTTGGTGTCGCTGGTGCGGGTGTCCACGGTGATGGTCACCTGCTCGCGCTTGATCTCAACGGGCTGGGGCGCGGGGGCCGCCTTGGGGGCCTCGGGCTTCTTCTCCGCCTTGGGGGCGGGCTTGGCGGCCTCGGGCTTCTTGTCCGCCTTGGGGGCGGGCTCGGCCTTCTTCTCGGGCTGGGGCGCCTGCTTCTTCTTGCCCTGGCGCAGCTCCACCACCGAGCCGTCGGCGCGGCGCAGCACCTCGCTGGGCTTGGGCTGGGGCTTCGGGGCGGTGTCCAGGTAGGCAGCCAGGCTGTCCTCCTGGGCGGTGCGGGTCAGGCGGTCCATCAGCAGGTTCAGCTCGTCCTTGTTCAGGTTGGCACCGGGCTTCTTGGTCTCGCCGGTGGCAGCAGCCAGCTCGTCGATGACCTGTTTGGCGGGCAGGCCCAGGTCGCGGGCCAGGTCGCTCACCTTGTACTTGATCAGTTCATTCGCCATGGGCAGTTTCCTCCTTTTCACTCTGAGGCAGGCGGGCCAGGTGCTTCTCGCACAGGCGGGCCAGGTTTTCATCCGTTACGGCGTATACACCCACGGGCTTGCGCGCCACGGCGCACAGCACATCCTGGGTGAGGGGCATCGAGAGGCAGGGTACCAGCCCCTCGCAGAATTCGTTGGTCTTGCGGGCGGTGCGGGGGCTGACGTCGGCGGCGGTGAGCACCAGAAAGGCCTTGCCCTTCATCACGCTCTCGGCCACGGCGTCAAAGCCCATGGTCAGCTTGCCGGCCTTGCGGCACAGGCCCAGCGCGCCCAGCAGCGGGTGGTTCTCAGCCATTCAGCGCACCTCCCAGTTCCTGTTCGAGCCGTTCGTACACCTCGGCGGGGATGGCCAGCTCGAAGGCGCGCTCCAGGCGCTTGGCCTTGCGGGCCTTGGCCAGGCACTCGGCGCTGCGGCACAGGTAGGCGCCGCGGCCGGGCAGCTTGCCGGTGAGATCCATGCTCACCTCGCCGGAGGCGCTGCGCACCACGCGCACCAGCTCCTTTTTCGGTTTGCCCTCGTTGCAGCCGACGCAGCGGCGCACGGGGATCTTTTTCGGTTGCATCTTGCTCAGTTCAGCTCCTTTGCTCAAAGCGCTCAGCTCTTGCTGGGCTCCTCGCCGTAGTAGCCGCTCTCGGGGCAGATGTCGATGTTGTAGCCGGTCAGGCGGGCGCACAGGCGGGCGTTCTGGCCCTTGTTGCCGATGGCCAGGCTCAGCTGGTGGTCGGGCACGGTGACACGGCAGCTGCGGCCGTCGCCCTCCAGCAGCTCCACCTTGACCACCTTGGCGGGGCTCAGGGCGGCGCTGATGAACTCGCTCACGTCCTCGCTCCACTTCACCACGTCGATCTTCTCGCCGTTCAGGGCCTCCACGATCTTGGAAACGCGGGAGCCGTGGGCGCCGATGCAGGCGCCCTGGGGGTCAACGTTGGGGTCCTTGCTGGCAACGGCCAGCTTGGTGCGCATGCCGGCCTCGCGGCTGATGGCCTTGATCTCCACGGTGCCGTCGAAGATCTCGGGCACCTCCATCTCGAACATCCGCTTGACCAGGCCGGGGTGGGTGCGGCTGATGAGCACCTTGGGGCCGCGCTCGGTGACGGTGACGTCCACCACGTACACCTGCACGCGCTGGTCCTCCTCGTACACCTCGCCGGGCACCTGCTCGTTCTTGGGCAGGAAGGCCTCGCCGCCCTTGCCCAGATCCAGGCCCACCACGCCGCGGACGGGATCCACGCGGGTGACGGTGCCGGTGACGATCTCGTGGGCCTTGGACTGCATCTCGCTGAACTGCTGGTTGCGCTCGGCCTCACGGATGCCCTGACGGATGACGTGCTTGGCGGTCTGGGCGGCGATGCGGCCGAACTCCTTGGTCTTGAGGGGGGTGACCATGCGGTCGCCGGCGTTCAGGGTCTTGCGCACCTGCCGGGCCTGCTCCACGCTGACCTGGGTCTTGGGGTTCTCGACCTCCTCGACCACGTCGCGCACCAGGGAGACGGCGAACTTGCCCTTGACGGGGTCGATCTCCACCAGCACGTTGTCGTCCTCCACCTCGTAGTCCTTCTTGACGGCGATGACGATGGCGTTGCTGATGCGCTCGATCAGGTAGTCGGCGGTCAGGCCGCGCTCCTGCTCCAGCAGGGCCAATGCTTCAAAAAACTCTGCGTTCATTGTTCCGGTATCCTCCAATGTGCGCCCCGGCAAACACGGGGCGGTTTTAAGGGTTTTCGTTTCTCGGTTCTGCGTTTTTTATGGGTGATGCACCATACGGTGCGGGGTCTCGGTCTCACAGGCGGTGCGGCACGCCCAAAGCGCCCGGTATGCCCAAAGCGAGGCGGCGAAGCCGCGAGCCCTTGGCACGCCCCGAAGCGAGGCGGCGAAGCCGCGAGCCTGCATTCAAATGCCGTTTCGTTCCAGGGACATGCGCCCTGGAACGAAACACCTACAGGGCCAAATGAGCAAAAATTGTGTGCGAGGAGCGAAGTGACGAGTGCGCGGTTTTTGCTCATTTGGTGTCGAGGGAGGATCCAAAGGGGGGAATTTCCCAGCTGCGCGAAGCGCAA
>JAFUQL010000351.1 GCA_017472375.1 Oscillospiraceae bacterium
CGGTGTTCACCGCGCCCACCCGGGAGGAGCTGGAGGCGGCCCAGCCCACCCCGGCCCCTGCGCCGGCACCGGACGCCCCCGCCGCCACCCCGCCGCCCGCGCCGGAGGGGGCCGGGCAGGTGGTGCAGGCCCACTATGGGCAGGGCACCGGCGAGGGCTACACCGCCGCCGGGGCGGGCAGCATCAAAAACGCCGCCGGCCGCCCCGCGCAGGAGCTGCAGGCGGCGGTGGCCGCAGGGCTGCCCTTTGCGGTGGAGACGGGCAGCGATCAGCCCCAGGTGCTCATCGTGCATACCCACGCCACCGAGACCTACCGCCCCACCGAGGGGCTGTGGTTTGCGGCGGACGCCACCGGCCGCACCACCGACACCGCCCTCAACGTGGTGGCGGTGGGGGCCGAGATGGCCGCCGTGCTCAACGCCGCGGGCATCTGCACCATTCAGGACACCACCCTGCACGACTACCCCAGCTACAACGGCAGCTACGCCCGCAGCAACGCCACCGTGCGGGAGTACCTGGCCGCCTACCCCAGCATCCGGGTGGTGATCGACCTGCACCGGGACGCCATTGAGCAGGACGGCGCGTGGGTGGCCCCGGTGACCCAGGCCGGGGGCCGGCAGGCCGCCCAGGTGATGCTCATCTGCGGCTGCGACAACGGGGGCAACCTGCCCCGCTACCGGGAGAACCTGGCCTTTGCCGCCGCCTGGGAGGCCGCCATGGAGGAGCTGTGCCCCGGCCTGACCCGCCCGGTGCTGTTCGACTACCGGTACTACAACCAGGACCTGAGCACCGGCAGCCTGCTGCTGGAGGTGGGCGGCCACGGCAACACCCTGGAGGAGGCCAAACACGCCGCCCGCCTGGCGGGCCAGGCGCTGGCGGGGGTGCTGGGTGCGGGGGAATAAGTGACGCGCCGGTTTCAACTTTGCTGCATTGAGTGTGCGGCCTCTGCGTGGTAAAATCAACCTGTTGGTTGTTTCGGATGCGAAACGTGACAGGTCGTTTTTTGCGGGAGGTGCGCCATGGGGATGTGTTATGTGCCGATGTATTATTCGTATCTGGATTCGCTGGAGCCGCTGGCCAGTGCAGAGCTGGGCAACGTGATCCGCGCATTGCTGCAGTATGCCAATGGCAGGCAGGTGCCGGAGCTGAGCGAAAAAGAGCAGGTGGCTTTTTCGTTCATGCGTACAAAATATGACATGGATGTGTCGAGTTATGAGGATAAGGTGGAGAAGCTGCGGGACAACGGCCGCAAAGGCGGTGCGCCCAAGGGCAACCAGAACGCCCGCAAGGCGGCAGCAGACGGCACGCCCAAGGCTCCGCCGAAAACAACCAAAACAACCAATTGCCCCCAAGAGAAAGGGAAAGAGAAAGGGAAAGAGAAAGAGAAAGGTTCTTCTTCTTCTGCGCCAGCTGCGCGGCCGCGGGAGGAGGATGAGGAGGACCTCGCTTTTGAGAGGATCCTTACGCTGTACCAGGAGGGCATCCACGACCTGACGCCCGGTGTGATACACAACCTGCGCGCCCGGGTGCGGGATGTGGGGCCGGAACTGGTGGAGGCTGTGGTGCGGGAGAGCATCGACCACGACGCCCGGGGCTGGAACTACCTGCGCAGGGTCTTTAAGGACTGCCGCGCCCGGCACATCACCACCGTCGACCAGTACCGGGCCTACTGTGCGGAGATGGAGGCCGCAAAGGCCGCAAAGGCCGGCCCGGCCCGCAGCGACCGCAGTATGGTGGACCGGCCCGAGCACTCCGGGGTGGACATTTTGAAGAGACGGCCAGGGCCCCTGCGCCTCAAGCGCGAGGAGGGGGCTTAGCTGAGTGCGGGGTTTTTGCGGGGCGGGGCGGAGCAAAGCGATGAGCGACAGCGAAGCCGCACGGATCTGCGATCCACGGAGACCCCGCCAGCGCCTGATTTGAGGCAGGGGTGATGTTTTTTGTTTGCGGTTTTTAGGTTTGCTGTTTCCCCGGCAGAGGGTAAACAGCAGAAGTAGTAAAACGCAAATGCCTGCGGCTGGCCCTACTTTTTGTCGCCAAAAAGTAGGCAAAAAGCGCCGCTGTTGCGAGGCAGCGGACCCCTCGCTAGAGGTCGCGCCGCTAAAATTTTCAAAACGGGAAGCCCCCGCTTCGCGGCGGACCAATTTGAAAATTTTTTAACGCGTCGGGATCTGAATGTCCGCACCCGCGTGCGGACGTCCGGCCCCCTCCGGCGCTTCGCGCCACCTCCCCCTCTCGCGGGGGAGGGCCGCGGCGGTGTTGTTGGCTGTTTTCTCTGCGATGTTACGGCGAAAACAAAGCCAAAACCATTGCGGTAAAAGCCTTCCCCCTCCGGGGCGCCCGAAGGGTGTGCAGTGGCTGAAGGTGGCCGAGCGAAGCGAGGTCGGATGAGGGAATGGACTGTGATTTTTACTTTAGGCTCTGCATCCCGTCCCCCCTCAGTCACGCTGCGCGTGCCAGCTCCCCCCGCGGAGCGGGGGCAGCCTTTCCTGCGGCGGCATCGCTTGCTGTTCCCCCGGCGGGCGCCCCGGCGAAAACAAGGCCAAAACCGCCGTAGTACTTATTCACGAAAAGCTGCCCAAAAACCAAC
>JAFUQL010000352.1 GCA_017472375.1 Oscillospiraceae bacterium
ACCCGGGGCAGCTCAAGAATGACCTTGCCTCGCAGGGCTTCAGGCACCTTGTCCGCCTCGGTGATGGGCAGGATGATGCATTCCAGTTTCTCCGCCCAGCCTTTGGGGCACTGCCCCCAGTAGGCAAAGCGCACCCGCAGAGGCAGTTTGGTGCTGCCGCCCCGGCGGTCGGGCAGGGCGCACAGCGCCCACGCGGCCTTCTCGTCGGCGGGAATGGGCGCGGGTGCCTCCCGCCTGGCCAGCAGCTTTTCCAGCATGCCGCGGCGCAGCTCGTTCCACTCGCTGGCGGGCAGATAGCCCGGCTCGCCCTCCACCGTCAGCCCCCCAAACACAAAGGGGGTACCGCCGGTCTTGCCCAGCGCCTTTTCAATGGCGGGGCGTTGGTCGCTTTTGGCCGGCTGGGGCTCCTCCATGCTGTAGCCGATGACCTTGTGCCCGTCCTCATCCCGGGCGGTCAGCTTGACCCCCTCCGGGTCGGCCTCAAGGTGATAATATACGGGGATACGCCCAAATTCACGGCGGTACAGCTCCCGCAGGCCGGGCAGCACCGCCTTGCTGGCGGCGGTGTCGGCGGCGGTGCGCACGCCGAACATGGAGCCGTTGATCTTATTGTCGTACCAGCCGCTGGTGAACCCGCTGCGGCTGAAGGCGCTCTCCAGCACCGTCCTGTCAAAGGCGCGGCCCTCACGGGCGGCCCGGCAGGCGGTGACAGCGGCAGCCACATACTCGGGGGTACGCAGGCGGCCCTCGATCTTCACGCTGGCCACCCCGGCGCTCATCAGCTCAGGGAGCTTCTCCACCAGCGACAGATCCTTCAGGGACAGGTGGTAGCCCTCCTTCGCGCCGTCGGCGGCAAAGGGCAGGCGGCAGGTACCGGCGCAGCTGCCCCGGTTGCCGCTGCGCCCGCCCAAAAAGGCGCTCATATAGCACTGGCCGCTCACCGACATGCACAGCGCACCGTGGACGAAACACTCGGTCTCGATGGGTGCCTGTTCGGTGATGGCGCGGATCTCTTCCCCGGTCAGTTCCCGGGCCAGAATGGCGCGGGAGAAGCCCATCTCCGCGAGCTGCCGCACCCCCTCCAGCGTGTGTACGCTCATCTGGGTGCTGCCGTGCAGGGGCAAGCCGGGGGCCACCCGCCGGGCAATGGCGGCGGTGGCCAGGTCCTGCAGGATGACCGCATCCGCGCCGGCAGCAGCCACCGCAGCGATGGCCTCGGCCAGGTCGGGGGTCTCCTCCGGGTAGACGGTGGTGTTCAGTGCAACATGCACCCGCACCCCGCGGCCGTGGCAGAAGGCCACCGCATCCCGCAGGGTCTCGGCGGTGAAATTGCCCGCGCTCTTGCGTGCATTGAAACCGGAAAAGCCCAGATACACCGCATCTGCGCCGCTGTATACAGCAGCGCGCAGCATGGCCTCGTCGCCCGCCGGGGCCAGGATCTCAAGGGCGGGGACCCTGGTCACAGCGGCGCTCACTTGCGGCCCCGCAGCTGCTCCAGCTGGCGGCGCAGGCTCTCCACCTCACGGCGGGCTTCCTCAGCGGCCAGCTTGGCCTTGCTGGCATCCTCCAGATAATCCCGCACCTGGGCACGCATATTGTCGGCGCTGCGCACCGCCTTCTGCAGTTCATCCAGATAGCCCAGCGCGGTCACCACGGCGGCGCCGGTCACGCTGATGGCCGGGTTGGCGGTCATCAGGCCGTTCATATCCTCATCCAGCCGGGTGCCCAGCTCCTGCACATAGGGCTCGGCATCCTCCGAAACGATCACATAATTCGCACCGCAGATGGTCAGCTTCACACGATTGGCAGCCATGGTATCTCTCCTTTTTTGTCACATTCAGGCATTTATTTTCGTAATTTTTCCGCCGCAGGCCGGCAGCCGGGCAGATACACATTTATGATAGTATAAATCCCGGCGGCAGAAAAGCCCGCCCCGCAAAAAAGTTTCAGGCTTGTCATTTTCCTCACTTTTTCGTCTCTTTTTCAGCGGCCGTGCCCCGGCCCCGCACCGCGCATTGCCCGGCCGCCGAACAGCCGCACAGCCCGCCGCCCCGCCGGCAGCATTGACACATTCGGTCAAAATGTCCTTTCGCGGCCAAATTTTTCTTGAACCGGCCACAGAAATGGTTTATAATGTTGTTTGTGTGATTATACTTCGTGGGAACGATTCCACGGAATCTGATACAGATCGCACGGCAGCCCCCGCAAACGCGCGGCAGGGCGCATCCCCAACAAAAATCTTTGGGATCAATGATAAACGGGAGTGAAAGAGCATGAATAGCTACACCGCAAAAGAATTCGACAAGATTCTGCGCGACAAGCTGACCAGCGAGTACGGCGTTGAGCTGGAGGTCGCCAGCAAGCAGCAGATCTACCGCGCGCTGTCTCTGATCAGCCGCCAGATGATGAGCAACCAGCACAAGAAGTACCTGAGCAAGGCCCTGGCCAAGGGCGAGAAGCAGGTGTACTACCTGTGCATGGAGTTCCTGATGGGCCGCAGCCTGAAGACCAGCCTGTTCAACCTGGGCCTGAACGAGGCCGCCGAGCAGGTGCTGGCCGACGCCGGCATCAAGCTGGAGTCCATCTATGAGGAAGAGCCGGACGCCGGCCTGGGCAACGGCGGTCTGGGCCGTCTGGCTGCCTGCTATCTGGACGGCATGGCCACCACCGGCATCGCCGGCACCGGCTACAGCATCCTGTACGAGTACGGCATCTTCAAGCAGAAGATCGTGGACGGCTGGCAGCAGGAGCGCGCCGACAACTGGCTGCCCGGTGGCCAGGTGTGGCTGAAGGCCCATCCCGACCAGGCCGTGGAGATCCGCTTTGACGGCTACGTCCAGGAGACCTGGAACGGTGACTTCCACCACGTTGCCCATGTGGGCTACAACAGCGTTCTGGCCGTGCCCCACGATATGTATGTGCAGGGCTACGACGGCGAGGGCGTTGCCAAGCTGCGTCTGTGGCAGGCCAAGGCCCCTGACTTTGACATGAGCAGCTTCAACGCCGGCGAGTATGGCAACGCCATGAGCAAGAACGCCAGTGCCGAGCTGATCAGCAAGATCCTGTACCCCAACGACAACCACACCGAGGGCAAGATCCTGCGTCTGCGTCAGCAGTACTTCCTGAGCGCCGCCTCCATCGGCGACATCATCCAGAAGCATCTGGACGTGTACGGCACCCTGGAGAACCTGCCCGACAAGGTGGCCATCCAGCTGAACGACACCCATCCCACCCT
>JAFUQL010000353.1 GCA_017472375.1 Oscillospiraceae bacterium
CAGTCTACCTTTATGGTGGAGATGACCGAGGTAGCTGAGATCCTGCAGAACGCGACCCGCGGCAGCCTGGTCATTCTGGATGAGATCGGACGCGGCACCTCCACGTTTGACGGTATGAGCATCGCTCGCGCAGTGGTGGAGCACATCAACCGCAAGATCGGCTGCAAGACCTTGTTTGCCACCCACTACCATGAACTGACCGATCTGGAGGCCAGCGAGGAGGGCGTGAAGAACTACAACATCGCCGTGAAGAAGCGCGGCGAGGACATCACCTTCCTGCGGCGCATCGTGTCCGGCCCTGCCGACGACAGCTACGGCATCGAGGTGGCCAAATTGGCCGGCCTGCCCGGTGTGGTCACCCGCCGTGCGCACCAGGTTCTGCGGGCGCTGGAGGCCTCGGCCCCCGGTGCGCATCAGGCGACACAGCTGGATTTCGAGGCCATTGAGCAGCTGAATACGCCGCAGGCACCCAGCGAGGTCATGGACAAGCTGCGGGACCTGGATGTGAACACCCTGACCCCCATCGAAGCGCTGAATTTCCTCTATGAGCTGAAAAAGCTGTTTTGATTTTTGTTGAATGAAAGGCAGGTGGTCGTATGGCCGTCATTCATATTCTGGACCAGCATACCGCAGAGCTGATCGCCGCCGGCGAGGTGGTGGAGCGCCCTGCTTCGGCGGTGAAGGAGCTGCTGGAAAACGCCATCGATGCGGGCGCCACGCAGGTCACCGTGACCATTGAACGGGGCGGTGTGTCCCTCATTCAGGTCAGCGACAATGGCAGCGGCATCGAAGCCGAGTACATCTCAACTGCGTTTATCCGCCACGCCACCAGCAAGATCCGGACGGAAGAGGATCTGGAGCACATCTCGACCCTTGGCTTCCGCGGCGAGGCGCTGGCCTCCATCGCAAGCGTTTCCCGCGTAGAGGTGCTGACCCGCACCGAACAGGATGAATTCGCATGCTGCTATCGCATTGAGGGAGGCGTGGAGCAGGGCATGGAGGCAGGCGCCCGCCCGGTGGGTACCACCATCACGGTGCGTGACCTGTTTTATAACACCCCTGCCCGCATGAAGTTTTTGAAAAAGGATTCCAGTGAGGGCGCTTATGTGTCCGACACTGTGATGCGCGCCGCGCTGTCCCACCCGGAAGTGGCGGTCAAGTTCGTCCGTGAGGGGAAAGTGCAGTTCCAGACCCCCGGTGACGGGCAGCTGCGCAGTGCTGCCTATGGTGTGCTGGGGCGTGATTTCTCCAAAGCCCTGCTGGAGGTGGAAGGGCAGAGCGGTCTGTACAAGGTGTGGGGCCTGGTGACCTCGCCCGCCGCTTGCCGCGCCAGCCGCGGAATGCAGTATTATTACATCAATGGGCGATATGTAAAAAATGGCACCATGATGGCCGCGCTGGAGAACGCCTACAAGGGTACCCTGATGCAGGGAAAGTTCCCCGGCTGCGTGCTGATGCTGGAGATGCCTCCGGAGCTGGTGGATGTGAATGTCCACCCGGCAAAAACGGAGGTGCGTTTTGCCCGGGAGAGAGACGTGTTCGATGCGGTGTACAGCGCGGTAAAGAACACCGTGACCCGCCCGGACAGCGGGGAGCGGGTCTTCCAGTTCGACCGGCAGGAGCCCGCGAGCACGAAAGAGCCCGTGAGCAGCGTGCCGGCGGCGGTATGCCCTGTGGCTGAGGCTGTGAGATCGGGATCTACTGATTCCGAAAAGAAAAAAGAACCGTCTTACGCTGTTGTTTCGGATTTGAACGCTCCTGTTGCTGCCGCGGATGAAGCTGCGAAAGGCGATCTGATTGGTGTAAAGCTGACGGGCTTTGCAGATGTTGGGAGATCTGCGCGAATTGCCCAAAGCCGTGCTGCGTTGGACGATCCGTCGAAGTTTTTTGAAGAAGGAGCAGGATCTGGAACGGTCTGGGATGCACTGCCGGCCCGTTCCATCTCCGGAATGACCGAGCTTCACTCTGCTCCTCGTGAGCTTGCCGCCGACGGTTATCGCCCGGCAGGGGAAGCCATTCTGGACATTGCCCTCACGGAGGAGGAGGCCGAACGGCTGACGGCGCCACAGGCTGAGAAGCCGGCGGCTGTGAAGCGGGATGAGCCTGCACCGCCGCAGCCGGAACCTGTGCCGGATACTGGAGCGGAGCCTAAGGTGCAGCTCACCCTTGAGCCGGAACCGGACATCGAGCCGCTGCGCTATGTGGGCGAGGTGTTCAAGACCTACATCATTACCCAGCGGGGCGAGGAGATGTGCCTGATCGACAAGCACGCTGCCCATGAGCGGATCATTTACGAGGAGCTGGCCGCCCATTACGGGAATGTGCCCAGCCAGATGCTGCTTCTGCCGGTCCCGGTGCAGCTTGCAGGCGAGGAAAAGAATGCACTTTTGAGCAATCAGTCGCTGCTGCAGGATGCCGGTGTGGAGCTGGATGATTTCGGCGGCAGTACGGTGCTGGTGCGCGCTGTGCCCGCTGATGTGCCTGCCGATGATGTGGAGATGCTGGTGGAGGAGCTTGCGGCAAAATTGGCCCGTGGCGCCCGCGATGCACTGAGTGAAAAGACCGAATGGGTGCTCCATTCCATCAGCTGCCGTGCGGCAATGAAAGCTGGCGACCGGACTCAGCCGCAGCAGCTGATGCGGCTTGCAGAGCAGATCCTGGCCGGAGTCGTTCCGCCGTTCTGCCCCCATGGGCGCCCGATCGTTTTGAAATTGACCCGGAAGGAGCTGGAAAAACAGTTTGGCAGGCTTGGTTAAACCGAAGCTCTTGGTGATCGGGGGCCCCACCGCCACCGGAAAGACGGCTCTTTCTGTGGCGCTCGCCCGCCGTTTTAACGGTGAGGTCATCTCGGCCGACTCTATGCAGCTCTATCGTGGGCTGGATGTGGGCACCGCCAAGGTTACTGCAGAAGAAGCAGCCGGTGTGCCGCATCATCTGGTGGATTCCATCGGGCCGGAACAGACTTACAGTGTGGCCGATTATGTGGCTGCAGCAAGGCATTGCATCGATGAGATCATTTCCCGGGGAAAGCTGCCGCTGGTGGTCGGCGGTACCGGGCTGTACATTTCCAGCCTGTTGAATGGGGTAGAGTTTACCCCGCAGAAGCCGACGGCAGAGCTTCGCCGCGCGTTGGAGCAGGAGCTGGAACAGCGTGGGCGTGAAGCGCTCTATCGGGAACTTCAGGAGCTGGATCCGGAGGGGGCGGCCTGCATCCACCCCAACAATACGCCCCGTTTGCTGCGCGCCCTGGAGCTGTACCGCTCCACCGGGAAGACCATGAGCCAGCAGAAAGCGGAATCCAGGCCGGCCGAGGAGCCCTATGATGCCCTTGTGTTCGGGCTGAATGACCCGGACCGTGAGGCCCTGTATCGCCGCATTGACCGGCGGGTGGATCGGATGCTGGAGCAGGGGATCCTGGATGAGGCACGGCAGGTGTGGCTGCACCGCAGCGAATGGAAGACTGCGGCACAGGCCATCGGCTATAAGTAGTATTTTCCTTATTTTGAAGGAACTGCGGAGCAGGAGGCCTGCACGGCCGATCTGAAGCAGGCGAGCCGCCGGTACGCAAA
>JAFUQL010000041.1 GCA_017472375.1 Oscillospiraceae bacterium
CAGCGTCCGGTTTGCGGTGCCCAAAATTTGCTGCGCACGTTCGTTTGCTTGCAAATTGTTGTCCGGTTTGCGGTGCCCAAAATTCACTGCGCGCATTCGCTTGCTTGTGAATTTTGACCGCTGCACAGATCACGGGTCGCCTGTATCTGCCACTGGCAGCGGCGACCCATGATCCCGCTGCGCTGCTCGCGGCCTGCCTGCATCCGCCTCCGGCGGCGGCAGGCCACGAGCCCCCCGGAGGGGGGAGCCTTTCCCGCGGCGGTGTTGCTTGTCCGGTTTTCCGCGGCCTTACGCGAAACACAAAGCCAAAACCTTCGCGGCAACGCAAAGCCCCCACCGGGCACCAGACTCCCTCACCCCCCAGCACTTCTTCACGCTTCACTCTTACTTCTTCCCTCAGAAAGGAGACCCACACCATGCACATTCCCGCATCCCCCGCGGCGCGGCGGGCGTTCTGGCAGGAGAAGCTCTCCCGCGCACGCGCCGCCTATGCCGACGAGCTCGCCCGCATGGAGCGCCGCGAGGCCCTCTATATGGGCGAGCGCGGCGTGCAGCCCGCACCCGGCGCACGCACCGCCAAGCCCTCCTCCAACGTGCGCAACATCGTCTATGAGCTCATCGAGAGCCAGGTGGATTCCACCATCCCCCTGCCCAGGGTGCAGGCCGTCCACCCCGGGGACGAGCCCCTCGCCCGCGCGGTGGAGGACTTCCTGCGCAGCGAGGTGCAGCGGCTGGACTTCACCGTGCTGGGCGACCTGCAGGAGCGCACCGTGCCCATCCAGGGCGGCGGCTTCTGGCAGGTGGAGTGGGACCCCGCCGGCGGCTCCCACTGCTGCCTGGGCGCGCTGGCCGTGCAGCCCCGGCACCCCCGCTGCCTGATCCCTCAGCCCGGTGTGGCCGAACTGGAGGACATGGACTACCTGTTTTTGCAGTCCAGCCAGACCAAGGAGGCGGTGCGCCGCCGCTGGGGCAAGGACGTGTCCGCCGCCGCCGAGGAGGAGCCCGACCTGCGGCCCGGCGAGGCCGTCAGCGAGGAGCTGGTGACCGTGAATGCCGCGTATTACCGCGGAGATGCCGGCCGCATGGGCCTGTTCGTGTGGGTGGAGGACACCACCCTGGCCGACTGGCCCGACTGGCAGGCCCGCAGCCGCACCGTCTGCGCCGGCTGCGGCAGCCCCAAGACCGCCGGGGTCTGCCCGGTGTGCGGCGGCAAGCGGTTCGAGCCCGCCAGCGACCCCGACGAGCCCCTGCTGCGGGACGTGACCCTGCCCGGCGGCGAGGTGCTGCGGGCGGTGGTGCCCGGCCAGCGGGGCTTCGAGGTGACCCGCATCCCCAGCTACCGCCCCGGCGGCTACCCCTTTGTGGTGCAGCGCAACGTGCGCCGGTTCGGCAGCCTGCTGGGCGCCAGCGACGTGGACGTGGTGGCCGACCAGCAGGAGACCATCAAGAAGCTGGGCAGCAAGATCGATGAGAAGATCCTGAAGGGCGGCAGCTTCGTCACCCTGCCCCAGGGGGTGGGGGTGGAGACCACCGACCGGGAGCTGAAGATCATCCGGCTGAAAAACCCCGCCGAAAAAGCGCTGATCGACGTGCTCAACGTGCAGCCCGACCCCACCCGGGAGCGCCTCGCGCTGGAGGACAACTACGCCTGGGCCAAGAGCACGCTGGGCATCACCGACGCCTACCAGGGCAAGTACGATCCCAGCGCCATGTCCGGCGCGGCCAAGCAGTTCAGCGCGGGGCAGGCCGCCGGCCGCCTGGAGAGCAAGCGCCGCATGAAGAACGCGGCCTTCGCCGCCCTGTACCGCATGATGTTCCGCCACCTGCTGGCCTACGCCCGCCAGCCCGTGCCCTACACCGCCCCCACCGCCGACGGCGGCGTGCGCTACGCCCACTTCGACCCCTACGACTTTCTGCGCCGGGACGCGGCGGGCCAGCTGTACTGGAACGACGAGTTTCTGTTCAGCGTGGACCCCAGCGCCACCCTGGCCGCCAACCGGGAGACCCTGTGGGCCATGATCGACCTGAAGTACCAGGCGGGCGCCTTTGGGCCCCACAGTGACCCCCGCAGCCAGCTGCGGCTGTGGACCCTGCTGGCCGCCGCCGACTGGCCCCACGCCGGCGAGATGCGGGACGAGTTCGCCCGGGCGGTGCAGGCCGGGGAGAACGCCGCGAAGGGGGGTGAGGAGGAATGATCTGCCCGGACTGCGGCCTTGAGTGCCGCGTGGACGCCGCCTGGCTGGAGGTGAGCGGGGACAACGCCCCGGACACCGCCACCTTGGTACAGCGGGTGCAGCGGCTGGTGTGCCGCAACCCCCGCTGCACCCGCCACGGCCGCGAGGTGGCCCAGGTGAAGAACACGATGTATCGGGGGGAGTGAGCGGGGGAGCGCACCTGAGCAGTGATCTCATAAAGAAGCTGCACCCGTGCCCCCCTCAGTCACGCTAACGCGTGC